>PBMP01000047.1 GCA_002722705.1 Pseudobdellovibrionaceae bacterium
ACTTTTAGTGAGTTTAATTATTTCTAGTATTATTGCTTTTTATTGGAGCCGTTTATTTCCAAAAATAAAAAGTAGAGAAGACCTTGCTTCTTTAGGAATAGAACATTTAGGAAATATTCCAGATTTAAGAAGACATGCGAGTATCTACAATCGACATTCTTCTCGTCATAATAAAGATCAAATATCCCCTCTTATTCGTTTTGACACAGAATCTGCTGCTGCTAATTCATTTAGATACCTAAGAACGCGTCTTTTAAATATATCTGAAAAAAATGAATATCCAGTAAAAGTTATTTCGATCGTAAGTCCAGCTAAAAATGATGGTAAATCTGTATTTGCTGCAAACCTAGGTCTTTGTTTCAGTCAGTTAAAGAAAAAGGTACTTATTATTGATACAGACATTAGAAAATCAAAACATTCAAATATTTTTGAATTAGAAAACATCAATGGTTTAAGTGATATTTTGCTGAATAAAGTAAAATTTGGTGAAGTTTTTCATGAATCAGTAGTTGATGGATTAGATGTACTTACATCTGGATCCTCATTCAGACAACCCACTGAATTACTTTCAAGCAACTACTTTAAAGAACTTATCGATGATTTATCTTCTATTTACGATTTAATTATTTTGGATACGCCTGCCTTTGAAGGAGCAGCGGATTGTTTACTTGTCAGCAAACAAGCTGATTTACCAATCATTGTCTCTTCTGTAGATAGAACATCCTACGAAAAAGTTGTACAACTCTTAGATGGATTAATTTCTCTAAGATTCAACGTATTTTTTGGTGTTCTTAATAAAGTAGAACAATTTTCTGAATATATTTATGCTGTTCCTTTTACAAAAAGAAAAAATGAAATCTCAATAAAGAAAACAGGATCATAAAATGAAAAATATAAAACTAGGAATTATTTTATTTTCTATAAGTCACCTTACTTGCCTAAATATATATGCAACTACGGCAGATCAATATCGACTTTTAAGTGGAAACTCTCAATCTTTGTCCACTTCAGAGTACTATTTCAGAAAAAATTCTGGAAAAATTTTAATTCCAGTCAGACTTATTGGAGCTGTTAGTAAACCAGGAATCTACCATCTTCCCGAAAATACTAATCTCACGACATTACTTTCCTTATCTGGAGGGCCTGTTTCAAATGCTGAACTCGATGAAATTAAAATTAAAAGATCAGGAACAGAAATAAAAAATGTGGATTTAGAGGAAATACTAATGACACAAGAAAATATACCTCTCAAAAATGGAGACACTGTTTTCATTCCATACTATCGGCCAACAATTAGTTCAGGAACAGTAACGGTTTTAACATTGATTGCAACTTTTCTATCTTTAGGTGCAACGATTTATGTTGCTACAAGTCGATAATAAATTTGTATAAATATCCATTGTCTTACTAACTACAATTTCAACAGAAAATTTATCTTCTGCGATCTTTCTTCCTTGATACCCCATGTCTTTCATCAATTCGGAGTCATTTCCAATTTTTAAAATAGCCTCAGATAGTGCATTAGGATTTTTTACAGGAACAAGAATTCCATTTTTCCCGTTATAAACAACAGAGCGACAGCCTGGAACGTCGGTAGTTACAATAGGTCTCCCACAAGCAGCTGCTTCAATTAATACTTTAGGGAGCCCTTCTCTATAAGAAGGTAATACAACTATAGATGAACTAGAAAAGAGGTCTTCTATTAATGAAACATTTCCTACCCAATGAATCACACCCTCTCTTTCCCATTGATCTAATTCTTTTTTCTTTACGCAAGACGGATTTCCATCATCTTGCTCTCCTGCAAGAAGAAATTCCCATTTCTTGTTCTGCTTTATTTTTCTTGCTGCTTCAATATATTCCAGAACTCCTTTTTCATGAATTAATCGAGAAGCCATAACGATTTGTTTTTTTTTTGGAAAGTCTTTAACTACAAATCGGTTTAGATTTACTCCAGAGCCTTCTATAATTTTTGTTTTTTCTAATTTAACCCATTTCTTTTTTAAAAATAGATCTTGATCATCTTTATTTTGGAAAATGACTTTCGAATGAGGATGATTTAATGCATATTTAAAAAAAGGAAAAACAACAAATCTCAAAATTTTAGTTATCAATGAACGAGATAAAAATAGATGTCCAAGTCCAGAAATCGCATAAACTACAGAATTGATTTTCAATAAACGAGAAATGATTCCACCAAAAAACCAGGGTCGAACCGTAACCAAATGAACTAAATCTGGTTTAATTTTTCTTAGTGCAAAATAAATAGAAAAAAAAGATTTAATATCACCAAAAAAACGAACTTTTGGCTGAACTGGTACATGATGAAAAAAAAAACCATATTTCGAATGATTTTCTTTAGATGAATCAACAGGACCTAATAACCAAACTTGATATCCTTTTTTTATTGCTTCTTGTGCAATCTCAAAACGATGAGAATAAAAAAAGCTTAAATTATTTACGAGAAAAGCAATTTTTGTATGATTATTAGTCATCAAAATAAAACCCCAAAACTAATTAAAGAAGAGAGATACCAGCTGTCCAAATTTGTTGCTGGAGAGTAAACAAACAATTGACCAGTTAAATCTAACCTATAACGGCTTTCACCAAATCTAAAACTAAGATTAGGACCGAATCTAAAAATTCCTCTACTACTATTAAAGTTTCCCGCACTAGAAGGGGTAGGAGAAAAGGACACATAGTCTCCTAAAAGTTTAAATGCAAAAGGAGGGACTATATCTGACTGGATACCGTCACCTCCTAATGTAAATACCCAAAAACGCAATCCAGCACCATAATATTGAGACTCATTAAGTAGAACTCCGTAACCAGCATTGAGATATAAATCAAATTTGATTGGAACTTTTCCGGAAAAGCGAAAAGTATGCGCATATAAAAGATCTAACGAAATCGTTTGCTGGATTCCATCAGGACTATTTTGAAACTTAGCCCAAGAAGTAAAACGAGTTCCAAACTCAAAAGAATTTTTAGTCTTTTCTGGCGCACCATAAACTACAATAGGAAAGCAAAAAAACATCATTAAACCGATCTTCTTGATCAAATAATGCATAGAATATTTATTTTACTCTCCGACTTACACAGATTCTATAACCAAAAAAATAACGCTTTTAAACAAACCTTCTTGAGATAAAAATAGTTATTATTATCATTTACAAAGTGTCAAATTATTGAATAGGAAATATAATGGAAACAAAGGATTTTAAAATAGGTGTTCTAGGTCTCGGATATGTTGGACTTCCTGTAGCTTTGTCTATGGGGAAGAAATTCGAGACTGTTGGTTTTGACATTCAAAAACAACGCGTAGATGATTTAAAAAAAGGCTACGATAAAAATGAAGAATACTCTTCAAAAGAATTAGACATTAATGGCTTGTTATACACAGACCAAATTGAAGATCTAAAACAGTGCAACTTTATCATTGTTGCTGTTCCAACACCGATCGATCATGCTAATCAACCAGACCTTTCTCCTCTTGTCGATGCTTCAAAACTTGTGTCTAAAGTTTTAAAAAAAGGAGACATCGTTGTATTTGAATCAACCGTATACCCAGGAGCAACGGAGGAAGTTTGTGTTCCTGTATTAGAAAGTGAATCTGGACTTTCTAATATTACTGATTTTAAAGTGGGATATTCTCCAGAAAGAATTAACCCAGGAGATACTGAACACACATTTGAAAAAATACTTAAAATTACTTCAGGACAAGATGCAGATTCCTCTAAAAAGATCGATTTCGTTTATGGATCTGTTGTAAAAGCGGGAATATTTTCAGCCGCAAATATTAAAACAGCTGAAACAGCGAAAGTCATAGAAAACACTCAAAGAGATCTTAATATTGCTCTCATTAACGAAATTGCGATGATCTGTGAAAAAGCCGGAATAGATACACTTGACGTACTTGAAGCAGCAGGAACAAAGTGGAATTTTCTTCCCTTTCGTCCTGGATTAGTGGGAGGACACTGCATTGGTGTAGACCCCTACTACTTAACTCATAAAGCAGAGGAACTAGGTTACATTCCTCAAGTTATACTTGCTGGTCGAAGAGTAAATAACGATATGGGAAGATTTGTCGCCAACAAAACCATTAAAATGATGGTTCAATCAGAACTTTCTCTCAAAAATTCAAAAATTACAGTATTAGGATTAACGTTCAAAGAAAACTGTAAAGATACTAGAAATTCAAAGACGTTTGATGTCATTGATGAATTAATTGATTATCAAATTGATTTACAAATCTCGGATCCTCTCATTGAGAAAACAGACATCTCAAAAAAATATCAGCCTTACTTTAAAAAATATAATGAACTTGACTCATCTGGAGCAGTAATCGTTTGCGTAGCGCATAGTTATTTTAAAAATCATCTTGGAGAGGAAATTAAAAAATTGATTCCTTCTCAGGGAGTTATTGTTGATGTAAAAGGATTTTTAGAACGAAAAGAAATCGAATCGCTCGGTCACCGTTATTGGAGATTATAGTTTTTATGTTTGAATATTTAAAAAAAGAACAAAAACACTGGCTAGTTACGGGTTGCGCCGGATTTATTGCCTCTCACCTAGTAGAAAATCTACTTCTCGAGAATCAAAAAGTTACTGGACTTGATAATTTTTCGACAGGTCATAAAAAAAATATCGATTCGATTATAAAAAATGTAGGTCCTGAACTTGCTAAAAACTTTACCTTTATTGAAGGAGATCTATGCAACGAAACAGACTGCAAAAATGCGACCAATAATGTTGAAATAATTTTACATAATGCCGCTTTAGGCTCAGTTCCACGCTCAATTAAGGAACCTAAACTTTATCGAGAAAATAATATTGACGGCTTCGAAAACCTCATACGAACTGCCTCGGAAAACGGGGTAAAGAGGTTTATTCATGCTTCTAGCAGTTCAGTTTACGGTGATGAGCCGTCACTTCCAAAAATTGAAAATAAAGTAGGACAACTTCTTTCTCCATATGCAGCAAGTAAAAAAATTAACGAAATTTTTGGTTGGATTTATCATCATAACTATCAAATGGAAGTCATCGGCTTGAGATATTTTAATGTATTTGGACCGAGACAAGACCCAAACGGAGCCTACGCTGCTGTAATTCCTAAATGGATTAACCTTATTGCAAACAATAAAGAAGCTACCGTTTATGGGGATGGAGAAAACTCTCGAGATTTTTGCTTTATCCAGAATGTTTGTGACGCAAATTTTAAAGCAGCGATAACTCAAAACAAAGAAGCTTTTGGTAAAGTTTTCAATATTGCTTGTGGAGATCGTACAACTTTAAATGAATTATTTAATATGATTTCGAATGAAATAAAAAAGGAAAAACCTGAAATAATAATTCCTCCTCTTAAAAATAAAGACTTTAGAGATGGGGATATTCTTCATTCTCTTGCCGACATTTCACTCGCAAATGAGCTTTTGGAGTACATCCCTATTGTTCGAGTCGAAGAGGGATTGGAAAAAACCGTAAAATGGTTTTTAGATCACCTCAACTAAATTTATTTTTTTGAGTTTAATTCAGCACAATCTAAATATTTTTCTAATCTATGAATCATTTCACTAGAAGAAAGAAATAAGAGAACTAAAAAAAAGAAAACTGCAACGACTTGATTCAATGAACCACCCATTTGATCAATCCAAAGTAAAAAACTTTGAGCATTCCATTGGGTGTTAACAGGAGATTCTGGTTCTAGAACATCAATTCCTTTCATAATTAGAAAAAAAATTGCCGCAGAAAACACGGTCAAATATTTCGAACGATAACGCATTCTTTCGAGATCTTTTTTAAAATTAAAGTAAATTGTTTTCCAAAGATCTTTCTCGGCAGTAATCTGAATACTCATCTTTTCAGATGTATCCACTCTCCAATAAGTATCTTGCTCTAGATCTTTTAATGTTGCATTAACTCCTCCTTGTTTTACTACAAGTCTCATTCCCCAAAGAACTTCAGAGCCTAAAAAATACAACGAATAAACAAGAGGAAAACCGAGAAGAAGCCAATCACTTACAAATAACCAACGTAAAGATAACCATCCCAAACGAATAGATAGAACTACAAACAAGTAAGATAACGCAGGTAGAACAAAACACCACAAAAACACTGAAAACATTCTTCTTTTAAGTATTCCACGTTCAATTTGAATATCTTGTGCAACAAACTTAAGAAATTCTGAATAAATTTTAACTTCTTTTTTTTCCCGCACTTTTATTCTCCTTCATAAATACGTTCTTCACTAATAATGATGCTCATTTTTTGATCCCAAGAATTTCCTTTTATTGATTCAAAAACTTGAAACTCAAAAGCTAACCCTATTTTTTTAATCTCTAATAGAGATTCCAAATACCGATCATAATAACCTTGACCGTACCCAACTCTTTGCATTTTTTTAGAAAACCCTACTCCAGGGACGATCATTAAATCTAAATCATCAGGATGACATAACTCATCAGAAACTGGCTCCTTAACTCCAAAATAACCATCTTGAAAACCTACATCCCAATCCTCAGCAGAGAAAAATTGCATTTTTTTCTGATATGGATCAATTATTTTTGGATAATAGAGTGAAGCTCCACAATCTCTTAGGTATTCATGAATTCGGTTCGTTTGAACCTCTTTTTCCATACTTCTATAACAAGCTATTTTCTTTTTTGATAATTCTGATAATAAAAAAAAATTTTTGAAATTTTCTAAAATTTGTGCACTCTTAAAAAGACATTGCTCATTATCTAATTGATCTCTAAATTGAAATACTTGTTTCCTGATAGAATCTGGAAGAATCGGTTTCACTTTTTTAAATTTCTTTTTCAACCCAAGTTAATAACTCTGCTGTTTTTTCATTTAATTGATCTCGATGTTCTGAAACCTTTTTTTTTGCACGAATGTATTCTTCTGCTAAATCTAAAAGAGCTAAAACCGCTATATGATGAGGAGTTTTTCCTTTTACTCTCTTTTCGGCATCTAAAATTTTTAATTCAGCTAACCGTACAGCGTCACGCACAATTTCTGGATCGGAATCAGATTTCACCCCTATCTTCAAACCTAAAAGAGTGACTTCGTTTTTAGAAACCTTTTTTAGATCTTCTCCATCAAAGCTCAACTGATCTGACATAAAGTTCTCCTTAAAATAAAATTAATACGCTTCTACAATCAACGCAATTCCTTGACCGCCACCAATACAAGCTGAAACTAATCCTTTTTTTAAACCTCTTCTTCTTAACTCATATAAAAGATGCATCGTAATTCTTGTACCCGTCGCAGCGAGTGGATGTCCTAATGCGATTGCTCCACCATTCACATTTAACTTTTCCTCTGGAAGTTCCAGCTCTTTGATGACAGCAAGAATCTGAGGAGCAAAAGCCTCATTAACTTCAATCAAATCTAAATCCTCTATAGATAAATTCGCTTTTTTTAAGGCCCTCTTAATCGCGGGAACTGGTCCAATTCCCATGATATCTGGGTCACACCCAGAAATACCGTAAGCAACTAATCTCCCCAGAGGTTGAATTTTTTGTGACTCGGCATAAGACTCGGTAGAAACAACCATCATCGCTGCTCCATCAACAATCCCACTCGCATTTCCTGCCGTTACGACACCGTCTTTTAAGAAAACTGGCTTTAGTTTTGAAAGTGACTCTATATCTGCATTCGGTCGAGCATGCTCATCAGTTGAAAATAATATCTCCCCTTTTTTTGAAGAGATTTTCACCTCTACTCGCTCTTCATCAAATTTTCCTTCTGATTCTGCCTGAGCAAACCTAGTTTGACTTCTTAAAGCAAAAGCATCAGATTCCTCTCGAGTTAAATTATATTTCTTTGCAAGATTTTCAGCTGTAATAGCCATAGGTGTATTTGAATAGGAGTCAGTAAGAGCCCCCATTAACAGGTCGGTGACTTCTGTATGTCCCATCCGATGACCCCATCGAGCTCGTGGGAGTAAATAAGGGGCCATGCTCATATTTTCCACCCCTCCAACTAAAGCCACTTGAGTATCTCCTGCTAGCATCTGATGATAAGCCTCGATCACTACCTGAAACCCAGAGCCGCAAAGTCGATTAATTCCTAATGCTGGAACCTCTAGTGGAATTCCTGATTTCAAACCGACATGTCGCGGAATATAAAGGTAATCAACACTAGAAGAAAGCAAACTTCCCAAAATCACGTGCTGAAAATTTGACGGCTCTACATTCGCTTGCTGAATCGCAGCTTGAGCAGCGGTCGTTGCTAAAACAGTTGGATGTACATTACTCAGTGTGCCACCGAATGAACCAAAGCCAGTTCGTTTCCCAGACAAAAATACAAGTGCTTCTGACATCTTCTTCCCCCAAAATTTAGATTACTACTGTATCGTTGATTTTTAAAAACCACTAGGCATTTTCTACCTCGTTTCAATGAAATATTTTTTTGAAATAATGAAGGAAGGAGTCAGTGAATGCGTTCAAATTCAAGCCACCTCAAACAAATTGCTCAACAGCAAGTTGATTTCCAACGAGCTGAAAATGAACTCAAACGAAGCAACCAACTCGAAATGGATGAGATTCGTAGCCGGCACAAACGAGAGATTGAAAGGCTTGTATATCATGGGCAAAACCAAATTGAAGATTTGAAAAATGCCTATGATCTTCAATTTTCTGAAGAAGCGACTCTTTTGCAAGAAAAACTCGAAGAAATTCGAGAGGAGAATGAAAAAAAAATAGAAGCTGAATCAATGGAACATGATCAAACGTTTGCTCAGCTTCAAGAAAGAAATCGAAGTCAAATTACCAATTTAAGAAACAAGCATCAGGAGCGAATAGAAAAGCTAAGAAATGAACATGAAGAAACGACGAAAATTCTAGCTCAAAAAGCTCTAGAGGCGAGAAGAAACATTGAAAGGAAGATGGAATCATGATCCCTACTTATGGAAGAAATGCAAAAATTCAAGATGAATCACTAAGCCCTGCATCAGGTGCAAAAGCTCACCCTAATGAGGAAAAAGGAGGGATGAGAATCAACGGCTTTCAACAAGTTTTAGATTTATTAAGAGCTGCAGATCCAGAGTTTAGAGAGTCTCTTTTAAGAAGAATGCAAAAACACGACCCTCAACTTGTTGACTCTCTAAGACGTTCTTTGTACTAGGCCATATCTCAGGCCTCGTGTACTGACATGGAGTTTTTCTACCTCAAAATAAACCATCGATCTCCATAAAATAATCGCACCGGCTAAAAGGACATCTGCGCGTTTTGGGTGGATTCCTACAAGTTCTTTTCTTTCCTCGATCGTTCGCCATTTTAATTCATTAACCATTCGATGCAAATCAGAGGGCCGAAGGACTAAGTTTTCGATCTTTGAAGGATCAAACTCAGAAAGCCCAAGCCACCACTGCGCAAGTGTGACTGCCGTTCCTGCAACAGCAATCCAAGTTTTTTTATGAATCCATTTTTTCTTCAATAAAGAGAGAGCACTCAACTGACGGTCGATTTCATCTTGTGCGGACCAAAACTCTTGGTCTGCCACAGGGTCCTCTTTTAAAAAACCTTCTGTAATTCTAACACTTCCAAGATCTAAACTTTTCCCATCAGATTTGGACTGAAACTCCGTGCTCCCTCCTCCAATATCAATAACAATACAATCAGAAGGATCATAAAAAGGAAGTAATGCCCCTAAAAAAGAAGTGCTAGCCTCCTCTTCTCCCGACAATGTAATAAACTTAAATCCAGTTTCTTTCTCTATTCGGTCAAAAAACAAAACTGCATTATGAGCAGCCCTAGATTGAGCAGTACCGACACATATTACCTCTGAGGGATCTAAATCATAAGAGAGTACAATGTCTCGATATTTTTTAAGACAAGACACAGTTCTTTCCATTGCTTCGGGAACCAGTCCTTTTCCTTCAAAGATTCCTTCCCCCAAACGAACAACTTCAGATTGATCCGTAAGAACCTCAAGGTCTTTTCCTTGCTCACAAACAAGAAGGAGGCAAGTATTTGTTCCTAAATCAATAGCCGCTTTTCTCACTTCTCTAAGTTCTTTAATTTCACTTTTAGTTTAAACATTTCTTTATCAAGATTTTCGTACTTCTCTTTCCAATACTTAACTTCCTGCTCTAATTCAGCAATCCTTTTGTTTCTTTCATGAGCTAAACTATAATAACCCTCAGAAAAAGTTTCTGTTTCTGGAGAATAAACACCAACTCTGGTTTCTCCATCTACAATTCCCCTTACTCGAAACTTTCCATCTTCTACTTTTTCAGCTTCAACAACTTGTACATCATAAGATTTTCCAGGGTAGGCTTTTTCTTGCCAATAACGAGCTGCTTGTTCTTTCGCCTGCCTTTTCATTTTCGAAGAAGAACAACCAACTATACTCATCGCTAAAATTAATAAAATCCAAAAATTTTTCATTGTTTATGCTCCTTTAAAAAAATTTTTTAAAAAGTTTTTTTGCTTTATCTAGTCCCTGTTTTTTAACTGCATTACTTTTCTTCTTCACTTCATTCCGAACTCGTGCTTTTGCTGCTCCCGACATATTCTGGGTAGCTACCTGAACTAAATAACCAGGAATTTCACCATATTGGTAGCACGGAGAAGATAACTTACAACCCACACTCACTGGAACTTGAAAGAACTTCCCTTTCTGAGAAAGAACATGCTCTACTTTATTTCCAGCCACAGTAACACTTAAATCATGGGCTTTTGTTAAATTAAAACGATCAATAATATCCCATTTTGCTTCGATTGCTTCTGTTAAAAAATTAACTTTAGTATTTCCACTCAAATCAACACCTTTTTTCTCTTTAGCTTTTGCATAAAATACTGGTGCGAAAAAGATTCCGTTTTTCATAGAAAACGAAGATTTCATATACTCAAACTCAGCTTTAGTATTTTTAGGGTTTTTTAGAGATTTCCCTTTTAATCCAGGAATCTTTTTTCCTACTTGATCAATTGAACCATTCACACCTTCGGTCACCATACGAGTTACGTCAATCGATGCAAAAACTGCATCTTTTGCAAAAAAACTCCCATTTAAGACAAAATTCTTGATTACAAGATTTTTGTTAAAACTAACACCTTTTCCTTGTGTTGATAAATCAACGATACCGTAAACTGTATTTTTAAAAAGCTGCAACTGAGATTCAACAGCCTTCTTTAAGTCAAATTTTTTAACTTTTACAGAAAGATCATATTCAGGTCTCACTTTCTTTAAATTTAAAGAAAGTGAGCTCTCAAAAATTCCATCAAAAACTTCAAAATTAAATTTTTCTACTGCTCCGATTAAATTCTTAAAAGACATCTTTGATTGTATCTTTTTTACAGATACTTTTTTTGCAACTAAAACCGGAATATTCACCGTTATCTTTGCAGACGCTTTTTTTAATAAATCATTTTTACGTAAAGGCGCTAAAGCCAAATCTAGATCTTCTTCTTTTACAGGAATAGCGGGATTTACATTTTCTCCTTTTCCCTCTTTAGATTTCACTATTTTTTGAGGCTTATTTTCATTAAATTTAACCCATTGATCCAAATCCATTCCAGAAGAAGTGAGGTCCAAGACTAACTCAGGAGTCACAAAAGACTTCAAATATCCCATGACTAACAAATCATTACCAGGAGCATTGACTTTTAATTTAATCTTTTCAATTTGATCTGTTGTTATTTTAAGATCTAAATCAAGCTTACCTTTCGCTTTTAACATAGGATGAGTAAGACCTACATTTTGAACTCCAAGCAATAATTCATATTTCAATTGATCTGATGCTCCAAAAATTTTTCCTTTTAAATCAGCATCTCCAGAAAGACTTACTCCTTTCATCGAAGGTAAAATTTCCTCCCAGCCATTCAATCCAATCTTTTCTGAAGAAAATGCCAAATTCAATTTTTTTACATCTTTATCAACATCAGAGATTTTTCCATTCGCTTTCAATTTAAATTCATGAAACTCAAAATTCATTTTTTCAAGAGTCATTTCTTTAGGTGTTAAACGTGAAATAATCATTAAATGTAATGGAACTCCGGACTGCTTATCAAAAGTCTGAGGAATAGAAATTTTTAAAGCATTTAAATCAGCATTTAAAAGTAAATCAACCCATTGAAACGTTCCATTATTAAGTTCAGGTTTCAATGTTCCTGAAATCTCAAATGGCCCATTAAGACTAATATCTTTTCCAACTTTTGTAGACAATTCTGCCCACAGTCTAAACGAAGTAGGGTGAGATAAGGACAAATTTTCAAATTCTACATTAAGATCCTAGATATCATTTTGTATCGAATCTTTTAAATCTTCATAAAAAACATGTGCTTTATTTAAATTCAAACTCAAACGAGCTTTTGCCATAATAGAAGGAATTTCAACTGATTCTGAATCTTTTTTTACTGGGGCTTGATTAGATCCTTCTCTAACTTCAGTATTTTCTTTAAGAACAGAACTATTTTTTTCGACAAGATTAAGTAAATTTATTTTTCCATCTTTATTTTTACGAACCCATATTTGAGGTTGATCAAATTCAACTCGAACATGAGGAGATCCCACTAAAAAAGAATAGAAAGAAATATTTAACCAAGCTCGATCTACTGAAACAATTTTTGTTTGTAAATCTTTAACTTCAACACCATTAATTTCAATTAAAACCCTTCCCCATAAAGAAAGTTTTAATTTTCCAATTTTTATTTTTCCGTTAATCTGTTCTTCAACCATCTGTTCTAACTGTGGTCGATAGTCATTTACATCAACTACCATAGGAATGACTGCCATCGCAGCAACTAATAAAACGACAATACTCCCAAAAACAGTTGCAATTTTTTTCATGAAATCTCAGCCTTATTTTTTTAATTTACTAATTAACAGTTCCTTCAATCGCTCAGGGTTAGCTTTTCCTTGAGACACCTTCATGACCTGTCCTACAAAAAATCCCAATAACTTTTCTTTTCCATCCCTAAACTGCTGAACTTGATTTGGATTATTTGCAAGCACTTCTTCTACAAGAGGCTCTAATGCACTCATATCACTAACCTGCTTTAACCCCTCGGACTCGATCACCTCATCTACAGATTGCCCAGTCTCCCAGATCACCGAAAGAACTTTTTTCGCTCCTGTACTGGAAATCACATTTTCTGAAACAACCTCAACTAATCGCGCCAAGTGAGTAGAATTAATTTTACTCTCACTTAATTTTTGATCTTTTTCATTCATCAAACGAGAGATTTCTCCAGAAAGAAAATTTGAAAGAGTTTTCGCACCTTTTTTCACAGTTAAAATTGCTAATGTAGACTCAAATATTTGAGAAAGATCCTGACTTTGAGTCAAAACCATTGCATCATAACTCGAAAGTCCAAATTCATTTTGATATCTAATTTTCTTTTCTCGAGGAAGCTCTGGTAATGAAGCTTGAATCGCATCGATCTGACTTTGCTCAATCACCAAAGGTAATAAATCTGGATCTGGAAAATAACGATAATCATGAGCCTCTTCTTTTGATCTCATTGGCTGAGTTACATTTTTAGCCGAATCATAAAGACGGGTTTCCTGTACAACCTTTCCTCCTGATTCAATTAGAGCCACTTGTCGAGCCGCTTCATATTCTATTGCTTTTTCTACAAACCGAAACGAATTAACGTTCTTAATTTCAGTTCTAGTACCTAACTGTGAATCTCCTTTTTTTCGTACACTCACATTAGCATCACAACGAAAATTTCCCTCTTGCATATTACCGTCACAAACATCAATTGCAGTCACAATAGAGTGAAGTTCACGTAGGTAAGCCCCAGCCTCTTCCGCAGAACGCATATCCGGACGGCTAACAATTTCAATAAGAGGAACCCCTGCTCTATTTAAATTAACAAGAGAAAATCCAGACATATGGACATTCTTCCCGGCATCTTCCTCCATATGAATTCTTTCAATTTCAATTCTCTTGGTTTTTCCATCAGAAAGTTCAATATTAATTGCACCATTCTCACATAAAGGCATATCAAACTGGCTAATCTGATACCCTTTTGGAAGATCCGGATAAAAATAATTCTTTCTAGCAAAAACACTTTTTAAACGAATATCACACCCTGTAGACAATCCAGCTCGAATTGCCAACTCAACTGCTTTTTTATTTAAAGACGGCAGAGTTCCAGGATGTCCTGCACAGATCATATTTGTATTAAAATTAACTCTTTCTTCGGCAACACTTTCGCCATCAGAAAGTCGAGCCTTAGCAGTACTAAAAGCCTTAGAGGCAGTCGATAACTGAGCATGAACCTCTAAACCAATCACCATCTCCCAAGACGAATCCAAATTACCCATGATACCTCTCCTTTTGAAAATGGTGAGCAACTTTCAAAACTTTTTCATCTGCAAACGGGGAACCGATAAGGTGTAAACCAATTGAAAGACCATCCTCCTGAGTCCCACAAGGGACACTTAATGCCGGCAACCCAGATAAACTTGCAGGAATTGTAAAGATATCCATCAAATACATTTGAAGAGGGTTTTCAAGCATTGCACCTCGTTTAAAAGCCACTGTAGGTGCAACAGGCCCAGCAATAACATCAACTTTTTTAAATGCCTCATCAAAATCATTTCGAATCAGGCGCCTCACTTTACAAGCTTTTGAATAATAGGCATCGTAATAACCACTTGAAAGAGCATACGTTCCTAAAATAATTCGACGCTTCACTTCAGCTCCAAATTGACTTCTTACTTTTTCATAAAATTCGTCAAGAGTCGCTGATTCATTCGCTCCATCTGGTCGAGTTCCAAAACGAACCCCATCAAATCGAGCTAAATTGCTAGAAGCTTCACTCACTGCCACCACATAGTAAGTAGACACTGCATATTCGGTATGCGGAAGACTAATATCAACTAAAGTCGCACCCTTCGATTCAAACCAACGAAGAGATTCTTCTACTGACTTACGAACAGAATCTTCCACACCTTCTACGAAGTATTCCTTTGGAACGCCTACTTTCAATGACTTCCAATCCATAGGCTTAGAAATCTCGGAAGACCATGCTCCTACACTTTCAGAAGAAGAAGTTGAATCGTAAATATCTTTACCTGACATCACTTCAGCAACCAAAGCAGCATCCTCTACCGTTTTTGCAAAAGGCCCTACTTGATCTAAAGAAGAAGCAAAAGCAACGACTCCGAAACGGCTCACTCTTCCATAAGTTGGTTTATATCCTACCACTCCACAAAAACTTGCGGGCAATCGAATCGAACCTCCCGTATCAGTTCCCAAAGAAGTCAAACAAAGGTCGGCTCCAACTGCAGTTGCAGACCCACCACTACTTCCTCCAGGAACTCTCTCTGGATGAGTTGGATGCTCAACTGGACCAAATGCAGAATTCTCATTTGAACTCCCCATTGCAAATTCATCTAAATTTAACTTACCAAGACTGAGAGCACCTGCTTTTTCTAAACGCTCAACACAGGTTGCAGTATATGGTGCAACATAATTTTCAAGCATTTTAGAAGCGCATGTAGTTTTAACTCCATCGATATTTAGAAGATCCTTAATTCCCATCGGCATTCCCAAAAGAGGATATTTTTCAAAAGCATCTTTATCTGAAAAAATAATTTTTTCTACTTTCTTTGCCTGATCCAATACTCGATCTTCACATATATCTAAATACGCATTGTGCTTACTTTTTTTTATTTGATCTAAATAAAATTGAGTCACCTCTACGGGAGAAAATTTTTTGGAACGATATCCTTCACGAATTTCACTAAACTTAGAAAACGAATTCATTACTGTTCTTTCTCCTTAAAGAATTTGGGGGACCTTAAATCCATCATAAAGTTGATCAGGAGCGGAGTCTAAAATCTTAGGGTTTCCTTCCTCATTCAAAAAAGGTTCCGCTGCAACATCCTCACGTAGAGACAAAATTTGATCATGAGGATTAATCATGGGTTCAACGCCATCTACATTTACTTCAGAAATTTTCTCGATGTATCCTAAAATTTGTCCCAACTGTTCTGTAAATGAAGACTTTTCTTCTTTGCTTAGGGCGAGTCGAGCAAGAGACGCAACTTTCTCGGTCAACTGGACATCTACTTTTGCCATAAAAACATCTCCTTAACGATGAAATCAACGGCCGTTACCTTACCCAATTCTAGTCTGAAATGCACTCCTTTAGATTAAAACAGACTTTTTATATCTGGTTTATACAAACTTTCATTATCCAACTTAAAAACTCAGTTTTCACGATAGACTCCCACTTCAACTTTTGTTAAGTAACCCAACGTATGATTGTGATTATAAAATTATTGATCTCTCTTTTTATGTCCTCAGCTTTTTGCTCAAGTGAGTTTTTTCAAGTGGGACAAGAAAACGGAGATATTGTTCTTAAAAAAAACGGTAAAAAGATCCGTCATATCAAAAGTCCATTGAGTTTTGATCATCCTTGGTTTCACCTCATTGAAACCCCTGACCGAAAACCACTCATTTGGATCACACATGATTCAATAAACCATCATGGAAGACAATTCTATACGGGCCGTCCAGCTCCTCTTTTTCTCTGGGACCTCGAAATAAATAAAATAAAAAAAATTGATTCGATTTTATACGACAACAACTCTCACCCTTTTCGAATGATGAGCGGAATCGGTGTAATCTTTTACAGAAGAGATCAATATAGTGGTGATCTTCAGTCATTTTTATTAAAATATACGGTAGATCGTAAACCCAAAACAATCTCCTTAGAACCACCCAAGGAAAAAAACTACAATCTGCGCGCATGGGAAACAGCAGATCAAAAAATTGTTATTTCGAGTTTCAAAATTTTCAGTAACTTCAGTGAAATAATGCTTAAGTGGTATGATTCAAAAACCGGCAAAGAAATCAGAAGTATTAATTTATTTGATTTTAATCATTCAAAAACCGGAGATCCTCTTGGAGAAGACTACGAAATCAATGGATTCCATCAAACTACAGAAACAGATTTTTTTATTTCTCTTCAGTTTCAAAAAAACAACAAATCGAAAATTTTTTATTTCCACAAAGGAACTTTTCAGGACGTAACACCTAATTTAATGCCCAGATTCATCCGGTTTTTACCATCCGACACAGCTCTTCCTCGCTTTATCGGTGCAAATCAAAACATTACGCGTACATCACCTCCGATCATAAATAAAATAGACCTTCTTAAAGAACATCATCCTAACGTCATTCAAAGCTTTGGATTAGAAACCGAAGGTTTTCCTTTTTTAAAAGAAGAACTTTACGCCAAACCAATAGACCAAAAACAAAAACTTTTTTTGGAAAATCTTTACAAAAAAAATAACCTCAACCCAAAGTCCCCTTATTTAAACACAGAAGTATTAAAAAGAATTGGCTCTGAGTTTACAGCCGAACTTAGCGGAGTTGACGACGAATTATTAGAAAAATACCTAGGAATCAAAAGAATAAAATCTACAACACAATACACTTACTTCCCAGTAAAAGAAAAAGAGTTCCTATTAGACACATTAGTAAGAATTTGGACTCCCATTACCTGCGACGCTCTCTTTTTACTTCACTCACACACCCTACCTGAAAAAGTTAAATAATTTTTTCAAAAACAGAATTTTTAAATACCTTATTTAACAATGAAATCATAAAACGCTTTGGAAAAGCTTCATTACTCAATCTCGAGATAATCTAAAATAAAACGCATCAAAAACTTTCTTCGAACTCTTCCTCGAAATTCGATAGTCACCTTCTGTGCGTTCCCCATTCCCTCACTTTTAATAATACTTCCAGGACCATAATCAGGGTGATTCACTCTTTGCCCAATACAGTCTGCTGTTTGAAAATCAGACTCCTGAGAATACTCATCATAAGAAGAGCTTGAAAATCTCGTCGTACGCCCATAATCATCCTGCTGCGTTCTATTCGGTCTTGGAGAAAGATTCCTCAAATCAATATACTTTCCTGGAATTTCATTTAAAAACCGTGCAGGTTCTTGATAACTTGTCTTTCCCCAGATTCTTCTTACTGCTGCGGTAAGAAGATAAAGCTTCTCTCTAGCGCGGGTCATTCCAACATAACAAAGCCTTCTTTCTTCCTCTAAATCATCTTCCTGAGTATCTTCCCAAGGCTGAACTGAAGGGAAAAGTCCCTCTTCCATCCCAACCATAAAAACAACAGGAAACTCTAACCCTTTCGAACCATGAAGAGTCATCAGTCGTACAACAGATGGAACAAAACCGGTATCTACATCTGTCTGTAAAGAAGACCTCTCTAAGAATGCACTCAACAAATCCTTCTTTTTTGAATCAACTTCCTCATCATTGAGTCCTTTTAAAACTTCTTCTTCATACTCTTGTAAAAGCGTATCGAATTCTTCTAAGTTTTCTACTCTGGCTAACGCCTCAGGAGTCCCTTCCTTTTTAAGCTCCTGCACATAACCTGTTTCATCCAAAATTAAATGATAAAGCTCTGATAAAAGCAATCGAGGCTGTGCTTCCATGCATTTATTGAGAATAGATACAAACCCTTTGATTTTTGAACACGCACGTGGAGTAAATCGAGAGTTTCCTTCCGAAACGTCAACACAAAGAGACCAAAGGTCACCAAAACTTCCATCACTTCCTTGGACGGTTTCTTCATATAAAGTTTCATCTAAACGATCTAAAGTCGTTTTTCCAATTCCTCGCGCCGGGACATTAATGATTCGTTTTAAACTCACAGAATCAGAAGGATTTAAAATCAATTTAAAGTAAGCAAAGATATCCTTAATTTCTTTTCGATCATAGAAACGTAAACCACCAACAATCTGATAATCAATTTTTTCCCTTCTAAGTACATCTTCAAATTGCCGGCTTTGTGCATGAGTTCGATAAAAAATCACAAAATCGTCCCAGCTTCGACCCTCAGAAGCAACAATCCTTTTCATTTCTGAAATTACCGTTTCTGCTTCCATCTTTTCATCCGCGACTTGATAAAGAACAATGGAGGAACCTTCTTCATTGTCTGTCCACAGAGTTTTTTCTTTTCTCTGACCATTATTTTTAATAACATGACTAGCAGCTTCGACGACTGTTTTAGTAGACCGGTAGTTTTGTTCAAGCTTAACTAACTTTGCTCCAGGATAATCTTTCTCAAAATTTAAAATGTTTTGAATATCAGCACCTCTCCACCCGTAAATGGATTGATCCTCATCCCCAACCACACAAATATTTTGATGACCACCAAAATCTCTGTGAGCAAGCATCGTTAAAAACAAATACTGTGCTCTATTCGTATCTTGATACTCATCTACATGGATATATCGATAAAGCTTTTGATATCGAGTACGAACATCCTCATGATCCCTTAAAATACGATAAGCCATACAAAGAATTTCTCCAAAGTCTACGGCATTGTTCGCATATAGTTCCTTCTGATAAGCTTCATAAATTTTTTTAAGCTGTCTCTCATAAGGATTAAAATTAGAAACTTCAAGTTCACCGGGTGAGATTGCATCACACTTAGCAGAATTAATTGATCCTCGAATCGATTTTGGATTTACTGCTTTTTTATCAATATTTAAGCGGTCCATCACCATCTTAATCAGTGCAAGCTGATCCGCATCATCATAGACAACAAAAGCTTTAGAAAAGGGCGTTCTATCCATTTCTTTACGTAAAATCTTTAAAGCTATGCTGTGAAAAGTTCCAATGTCAGGCTGAGAATAAGTACGCCCCCCAATTGCTCCTTGAACTCTTTCTTTCATTTCAGCAGCCGCCTTATTCGTAAAAGTAACTGCTAAAATCTGATAAGGAGGAACTCCCATAACTCCCATTAAATAAGCGATACGAGAAGTGAGCATTTTAGTTTTTCCAGACCCTGCCCCAGCAAGAACAATCAACGGACCCTCTGTGTGTAAAGCGGCTTCTCTTTGCGGAGGATTGAGCTGCGAAATAAAGTCCGGGAGATTTTCAGAAGAAGAAATAAAAGAAGATGAATCAGGAGCCATTTCGAAATCTATCATGGCCTCGGTGTATCTCGCATTATTCAATTTCTCAATCAAAAGACTTTCTTTAATTTGATAATCTGCGCAAAAACAAAGAGACTCGGGCAACTTCTCTTTCGTAAGCAATTCGAACTTGGAAATCAAAAAGAATTCCTTCAATTCTTCGATCCTCACTTAAAACGACAAGAACAGGAGATCCTTTGAATTTACCTTGAACATCCATCAGAGACATTTGACTCTGAACAAAAGGAACATGAATTTCGTTTCGATAAAGAAGATCTTTCGCTTCAAGTAACACAGTGACCCCTTTTTCTTTATGATCCGAAGAGTCAAAATGGGCCTCTTCCCAAGCTTCCTCAATAATATCTGCTGAAAGAATACCAATATAGGAACCCTGATCATCAACCACTGGAATAAAGGGGTAAGACGACAAAGACAGCGATTCATAAATTTTTTCTAGATTGTCACTTGGACGAACAGACTGAAAATCAACTGCCATAGCTCGATTCACAGAAATCGAACTCAACACCTCTACTGATCTTCCTTGAGAAATAGAAAATCCTTTTTTAGACAGGCAGTCTGAAATCCAATTACCATTTCCAAAAAGTTTTTGGTGAATACTTTGAAGAAAATAAATCATTAAAGCTGAAACAAAAGCTAGAGGAATATTATGAGTCCACTCAAAAATAAGAAAAACAGATGCCAAAGGTGCTCCAAAAAAAAGAGAAAATAAAAATGCACCTCCCAAAACAGCCCAAACAGGATCTTGCTGTCCAAAGATTGTCCCGCAAATAAGTCCCGAAATAGCCCCAATTAAAAAAACTGGCCACAAAGTTCCGATAGAGCCAAAAACCCCTAAAAGCAAAACAACAGACAGTCCTTTTGATAAAAGAGACAAACTCAAAAAATTCAAATCAGAAGGTTTTTCTAAAAACTGTCGAAAAAACATTTCAGGAGGAACGTGCGCTTTTGGAAAAGCCAGTAAAATCAAAACTAAAAATAATGTCGCAACCAAAAACCGCCTACGATCTTTTTGAGGAAAAAAATGACCAAAACTATCATTACACCAATGACTCAAACCTCTTATTCCGATAGAAAGCAAAGGGGAAATCACAATCAATGCTCCCATTACTTTCCAATTCTGTCCCAAAAGGATGTTCATATTCATCCAATCTAACGAAGATTCAACATAAATTGGAGGAATTGCAAAATAGAAATGAATGAGATGCGTTGAAAGAATTGCACCCAAAACACCCATAGTAATAAAAAGAAAGCCTCCTCCTAGTCCCACTTCACTAGCAAGAAGAATCCCTGCAATAGGTGCACCCATCGCTCCAGTAACCCCAGAAGCTAGGGCTACAGCAGCATCCGTTCTTCTTCTTCCTTCAAACCACTGAGAAACTCCTGAACGACTCCGAACGGAAACTCCCTGAACTGCTTCAATCGCAGCCCCTTCAGATCCTGCTACACCACCGAACAGGTGAAGCAATGCCGAATGAAGAGCTCTCCACAACCACCTTTGAGAAGAGTCTGTATTCGGCGGGGAGTGTATATGTACAAGGAGATTAGAGAGTCCACTATACTGAAAAACTGCTCTACCCGTCGATTCTTTTTGAATCAACCCGAATGAAACCAATAAAAAAAACGTTAAAACTCCAGCTAAAACAATTGGATGACTCCACCCAATTCCTGGATAGATTGTCCATAATACCTCAGGTAAATTTGTAATTACTCCCGCAAGCATTCCCAGTAAGACTAAACGAATCTTTTCTCCCATAAATTCCTTTTTATTCGACGGTTACACTTTTAGCCAAGTTACGAGGCTGATCAATTTCAGTTCCTTTTAAGACAGCGATTTCATAACTCAATAACTGAATAACAGATGAAACTAAAAATGGGTAAAGAGCTGGATTTAATTCTTTACTTGTAAAATGAGGAATTGGAATCCAATAATCACATTGTTTTTTCAAATCTTGATCTTCAGGGTCTCCAGAAGCCAAAACAATCGCTCCTCGAGCTTTAACTTCCTGTAAGTTTGAAATAGTTTTATCTCTCCATTCATCCTTAGGAGAAAGAACAACAACAACCATTTCTTGGTCAATCATAGCAATGGGTCCATGCTTTAACTCCCCTGCTGCATAACCTTCTGCATGAACATAGGCGATTTCTTTTAATTTTAAAGCTCCTTCAAGAGCAATAGGAAACGAATATCCTCTCCCCATAAAGAAAAAACCTTTTTTCTGATAAACTTCCGAAGCCACTTTTTGAATTTGCTTCACAAAATGACTCCCAGGTTGCAAGGCTTCAGACAACGCATGTGGAAAACGAACTAACTGTTGAAAAACTTCATTTAAAAGATCTTTCTTTTTAGGGTCTCTACGAAACCCCAAATAGCCTGCCCATAAAAGAAAAACAACAAGCTGAGCCGTAAATGTTTTTGTAGCGGCGACCCCTATTTCTGGACCAGCCGATGTGTGAAAAACAGCATCGGCCTCTCTTTCTATTGTGCTCCCTCGAACATTAGTAATTCCTAACGTAGGAATACCCTTTGCTTTCATCGCTCGTAAGACACTTAAAGTATCTGCCGTTTCTCCTGACTGAGAAACACCCACCACAACAGTTCCAGATCGAATTACGGGACTTCGATATCGAAATTCACTTGCTAATTCTACTTCAACAGGAATTTCTGCCCACTTTTCAATCCAATACTTTCCAGTTAAAGCTGCATGCCAAGAAGTTCCACATGCGATAAACGTAAGAGATTTTGCATTCTGCAAAATAGAAAGTCCAGGCTGGTCCACTAAAGGAAAAGGGTCTGAGTTAGAGCGATCAAGTAGTCCATTCACGGTATGAGTAATCGTATCGGGCTGCTCAAAAATTTCTTTGAGCATATAATGCTCATACCCTTGTTTGTCTAATTCTTGTGCCGACCACTGAAGTTCAGTCTCTTCACGAGACACAGGAGTACCGGAATATAGGTCAATTATCTTCAGGCCACTAGAATCAATAACTGCAACGTCTCCATTTTCCAAAAAAATTACTTTTTTTACATAGTCCAATAAAGGCTGAGCATCACTTGCTAAAAATGCACCTCCTTCTGGGTCGATTCCTACAACAAGTGGAGAACCATTTCGTATTCCAACGACAGTTCCAGGATAATCTTCATGCATTGCCACGATTCCACAAGAACCTTCTAGTTTTTGAAAAGCATCTCTCGCGGCTGTAACAAACTCTTTTCCTTTTTTAAGTTCATCCAAAACTAAAAAGCCATAAAGCTCACTGTCTGTTTCAGATTGAGGTCTGTATCCTGCTTTAATAATATCGGCCTTAATCTCTTCAAAATTTTCAATAATTCCGTTATGGACAAGAACCACTGGTCCTGCTTGATGAGGGTGAGCATTTTGAGTGGTCGGCTTCCCATGAGTTGCCCAACGAGTATGCCCTATTCCACAATGAGACTCTCCAAAAGACTGAGCTTCAACCAAAGCTCTTACTTGATCAATTTTTCCTTCTGACTTCAAAATACGAATAGATCGACCCTCAAAAATTGCAATTCCTGCAGAATCATAACCTCTGTACTCTAGTCTTTTAAGGCCTTTTAAAAGAAGGTCTACAACGGGACGCTTTCCTGAGTAGCCAACAATTCCACACATCGATTAATCCTCTTCCTTCTTTTTTAATTTCTGAGCATAGTTTGCCTTATTCACTTGTCGAGCTCTTGCAACAGCAAGTGAATCCGGAGGAACTTCCTCTGTAACTGTTGATCCAGATGCAACATAAGCTCCTTTACCAATCTTTACCGGAGCAACAGTCTGACAGTCACTTCCCATAAAAACGTCATCATCAATAATCGTTTGATGCTTTCTCTGGCCGTCAATAACTCTTCCATCAAAATTACAAGTGACAAATCCACAACCAATATTCACACGATCACCCACCGTTGCATCTCCCAAATAAGACAAATGAGCGATACTTGTATCTTTACCAATCGTACTTTTTTTTAATTCTACAAAGTTTCCAATTTTAGATCCATTGCCAATCAATGACTCAGGACGAAGCTGAACAAAAGGACCAACAACAGAAGCCTGCCCTACAACCGAATCCGTAGAAATAACATGTGATTTTAATACTGCAAAAGGACCAATCACGGTATTTGTGAGTTCACATCCAGCCCCAATAAAAGCACCTTTCTTTATTATTGTTTTTCCTTTCAATAATACTCCAGGCCCTATCGTAACCCCTTCCTCTATTTGAACCGTTGATTCGATCAACGTTGTACTCGGTCGAACAAAACGTACCCCTTTTCGAGTCCATTTTTCGCATTGACGTTCGTAGAGAACTTCTTCAGCTTGTGAAAGCTGCCAAAGATCATTTACACCACGAAGCTCTACAGAATTTCTCCAAATTTGAGAACTCAATATCATTTTACGAGAAACGGCATCTTCAATCACGTCCGTGAGATAATATTCGTTTTGAGCGTTGTTATTTTTTATAGAAGAAAGACTATTTAACAAGAAATGAGGCTCAAAAACATAAAGAGATAATCCAACTTCATTAATCATTTTTTCTTCATGAGAAGCATCTTTCTCTTCAACAATTTTCAAAACTTTTCCAGAAGCGTCTCTCACAATTCTTCCGTATCCAGTGGGATTAGGAAGATGGGTAGTGACCAAATGAAGATCCGATTCTGTTTTTACGTCTTCAAAGACAGAATCGAAAAAGTGAGCCGTCATCAGAGGGCTATCTCCAGGTAAAACAAAAACAGGTAAATTATGTTCTAAAAACTTTTTCCCAAGAGAACTCTTCATTGCGCATAAAGCAGCGTGACCTGTTCCCAACATTTCAGGTTGCTCTATAAACTCAATAGACAAGGAATGAAAAGCGGGATGAGTTTGAACGGCTTCAATCACCTTATTTTTTTCGAATCCAACAACAATACCAATGGTTAACTTTTTTGAACAAAGAGCAAGTTGATCCAACAAATGAAAAATCAAGGGTTGACCAGCCAGAGGGGTCAATACCTTAGGAAGCTCGGACTTCATTCGAGTCCCTTTTCCTGCGGCTAATATGACAACACCAAAATGATTCTCATTGACTTGCATGAGTCACAGCGTACGGGATCTCAGAGACTCATTCAAGCGGGTTTTCACCGAACCTGCATCCCACCCGAAATAACTTGACCATTTTGAGGCCAGTTATTTTGTGCTCCTGGAAACTGAGGTTGTCCGTTTTGAGGCCAATTATTTTGTGCTCCCGGAAACTGAGGTTGTCCGTTTTGAGGCCAATTTGGACTACGATTAAGAGGAGTTGACGGATATCTCGTTGCGGGACGAAGAGGTACTCTTTGCCCTGGAGTCAGTGTTCGAGACATAGGCTGTTCATGACCGCAAACCTGAGGACGTTGAGAAACACACTGAAACTCAGTCATCATCCTACAAAAGGAAGAAACGTTTGCTTGAACATAGCTGGTCGCTTCGGAAACTCCTCGATCCATTTCATTCGTTTCGTCCATATCCAAAAAGGAGCGATTCATCAAAAACTGAGCAGCATCATAATTGGTAAAGACGGTCTCTCGAATCCGTTCACAAACATTTGAAATTCGAGGCTGAGGTACACCAGGAGTCATTCCACAGCGAAGCGAATCCGCAAGACAACCATTCAATTTCCCCAACTTGCACATAAGATTTCTACTCTCTTCAAGAGCCTGTATCGCAACCGCTGTTTGCGAAGAATAAGAAATGCCATCATCGAGACCTCGATCTTGATGACGAACCACTTTTTTCATGTAGTCACAAACCTTTTCTCGATTGGGAGAGTTTAAATGGTTAGAAGTCAGTCCCTGACCTTGCCACGGAGTTTGCTGTTGTAAATATCCATAAGGTGAAGGTTGATTTCTTTGCGGACCAGAAGACGAATCTCCACATCCCATTAATCCAATACTAATTACCCCAAATACAAGTCCTAATCTCATCATTTCCCCCTGATGTTTAAATCCCAGTGCAGTGGGTCTAAAAACTTTTTTTTATTTTGACAAGTTGCATTTGATTTTTTTTTAAATTTTCAAAAAGTAGTCGAAAAAAAAGATCAAGTTAATGCGATGCGCAGTTGCTTTTTTTTGATTCATTCCTTAATCCAATTTTTTAGAAAATGACTTATTTTTAAAGCTTTTTTAAATAAAAAAAGAAGAACAAATTCCACACCACTTCACTTTAGTCAGGTGGACGAAATTTGACGTCCCTTAGATTTCCTTATAGTACTTGAACATCAAAAACAGGAGTAGAAGTACCTTAATGTTTTTCTTTGGAAGGGGGAGCCATGGAAAAAAAGACGGTCGAAAAAATCAAATCGATTCTGTTAGAAAAACGTGCCGAAATTTTAGGGCAATCGAGAGCTTCAATTCAAAATGAATTGAAACTTTCGCCTGATGATCTATCAGATGAAAATGATTTGGCTGCAACCGAAATGTCTCAAAACCTAGTGTTTGAGATGCGAAATAGAGAACGCCTGGTCTTAAAACAAATTCATGCTGTTTTAAACCGCATGGAGAGAGGTGATTTTGGAGTATGTTCTGACTGTGACATGAAGATTCACACAAAGAGACTCCTTGCTCAACCTTTTACCACGCAATGCATTTCTTGCAAGGAAGAGGAAGAGCATCGTAACCGCCTTTACGCTTAGTCTTTTGGTGAATCCTTTTGGAGTTTTTCTATAGAGACAACTCCAAAAGGATTCACACGAAGGCCTTTCCAGTTCGTACTTAAAACGTGATATTGTCGATAATGAAAAAGCGGAATGACAATACATTCTTTTTGAGTCAGTAACTGATCCAATTGAAGGGCCGTTTGGTGAGCTTTTATTTTTGATCGAATTTTTTCTAAACCTTGATCAAAAAAAGCCGAATTCCATCCCGTATAATTATTCGTATTTGAACTATGAAAAAGACGAAGGTGAGCCCATTGATTTTTAATGGTAGACAGCCACCCCATACGAAAAACAGGGGGTGCATCTTGTGTGAGCATCGCAATATATGATTTCCAATCTCTCTTAATCAACTCAAACGACACTCCCCATTTTTTTTCCAATCATGTAAGACAGATTGAAGAATGATCTCATCTCTACTTCCTGAATTAACCCCTACTTGAATTATTTTTTTTATCTGAATAGAAGATTCTTTTCTTTTTTTTGATTTCTGATTTCCATACATTGGAAGAAGAAATTGATCCGTAGGTTTAGAAAGCACTCCAGCAGCCTGAATTGCCTTTTTCTTTTTTACCGCTTGAGAAAATGCACATCGAACAGACCTTTGATCAAAAGGAGGTTTGCGAGTATTAAACCCCAAATAATAAGTCGCAGAATACGGAAAAGAGTGAACATACTTCGAATGAATCGAACCTAACTCATCTTCTGGAATTCGTGGAAGATAATCGAGTCTACCTTGTTCAAATAAACGAATCGCTGCGGCTGATTCTTTAACAATTTGAATATGAACTGGATACCGAGCTTGAGTCCCCCAAAAATACGGATTAGGTGCAAGTTTCATCATCACTCCAAACTCATATTTTTTTATAAAATAAGCTCCTACAGTCGGAGTGTAAGGATTCCACTTTTCATCTTTTAAATAATCCTTACGAATCGGTCTGGCCGCAATATGAGTTAAAATAGAAATCCAGTCCATCCTTGGCTTTTCTAGGTAAAAGGTAATCCAACTCTCATCCGCTTTCACCCCTATTTTGTTTACCTTTTTTAAAAAGTAGTTTTTAGCATTTTTTATTTCAAAAAATTGCTCTGCATTCTTAGAAGCCAATTTTGGATCTAAAATCCGATAAAAAGCATCTACAAAATGAACTGGAAGCAGAGGGGCTCCGTCAGACCAAAAAAGTCCTTTTTTAAGCTTAAACCTCCAAATCCTCCCCTCTCCTAATACCTCATGAGTCTCCGCTAGCTGATACTCCCAATCACCTTTCTCACCACCTCCTACGAGCCCTTGTGAAAGAAGGCTCACGACAAACAAACCCAGTCCATCTTCGACTCCTGTTGAATCTAAAGTCACGGGTTCGTTTCCAATGCGAACTCGTAGGGCAGAAGACTCAAAAGAGGGTTTACATGAGCTAAAGAACAAAGCAAGGCATAGGAACCAAAATTTCATGGAAGTACTCCCTTAGTTTTCGGATAGATGTAGCAAACGACAGCAGACCATGCTACCTCTGAAAGAATGAATCATTTAAAGCGTTTAGCGTTGATAACGGGTTTTGCTCTGAGTGGAGCTGCTGTTTCTTTATATCAAACCTTCCATTTTTTTCAGGTAAGAAATGGAACTGCTGGATTTCAGTCTTTTTGTACTTTCGGAGCCTTTGACTGCGATGCAATTGAATCAAGTCCTTATGCTGAACTTATTTTTGGAATTCCTCTTTCTTCCTTTGCTTTTGGTTTTTTTATTGCGCTTGCAATTACTGCTTGGATCGGAAGAAACCTCTACTGGAAAAATGAAATTCAACGAATACTTCGAATATTCACAGGAGTTTCTCTTTCATTTAGTTTCATTTACTTAGGAATTATGATTGGGGTAATAGGAAAGCTTTGTCTTCTTTGTCTAGTTATTGACTTTCTCTCTTTGATCCTTTTTGGACTTGCTTGGAGCATGAAGCCTGCTCCTACAAACGAAGCGCCACTCGACCGTAACAAATGGAAAAACATTCTTACTCTTTTTGCAGCGTGTGTCTTTGGAGCAGCGTTATTTTCACAAACTCTAGACGAGAGAAAAATTCCAGAGGAATATGTAGAAAACTTTCTAAAAACGACATTAGAGAAGACTCCAGTAGCTTACGAAATCAAAAAGACAGATATCGTTATTGGAAGCCCTCAAGCACCCATTACGATTTTAAAATTTGCTGACTTCCAATGCCCAGGATGCGGAATGGGAGCAAAAAATTTACAGCCGATACTAAAAAGATACCCTGGAAAAATCAAAATGATCTATAAAGCGCTTCCATTTGATCAGCACTGCAACCCTGAAGTTAAAAGAAGCATGCATCCGGTAGCTTGCCAAGCTGCTTACATTGCATACTGTGCAAACGAACAAGGGAATTATAAAAAAGTTTACGAAACTTTTTTTGAAAACCAAGATAAACTCAGCCATTCAGATTTAGTAGAAATGGCAATTTCAGTAGGAATCAAGGAAGAGCAACTCAAAAACTGTCTCGCATCAGATCGTCCTAGAAATGCAGTCACTGTAGACCTCCTTGATGCAAAAAAGTTAAAAATAGATGCAACGCCATCATTCTTAGTCAATGGACGAATTGTAAAAGGTGCTCTTCTTTCTAAAATCTGGATTAGACTGATTGACAAGCTCCTTGAAAACTAAGGAATTTGTATGTGGATAGATACACACTGTCACTTAAACTTTGATTACGATTCAAAAACAACAGAAGACTTAGTCAACGAAGCTATTCTTGCAAAAGTAGATTACTTAATTGCAATTTCGACAGAAGTTTCGAATTTTTCTGAAGTTCAATCAATTTCAGAAAAATTTACCAATGTATTTCATACGATTGGAGTGCATCCTCACGATAGCGTCGACATAAAAGACTCTGATTTAAAGACCATTGAACAACTTGCAAGACACCCAAAATGCGTGGCTATTGGTGAAATTGGACTAGACTATTACTATGACAACTCTCCAAGAGAAATTCAAAAAAAACGTCTGAAACAACATCTCGACTTAGCAATCAAACTAAATTTACCTGTGGTTATTCACTCAAGAGATGCAGAAGAAGACCTCTATCCTCTTTTAAAGGAATATGCTAATCACTCCTCTTTAAAGAACCGCTGTGGAGTGATTCATTGTTTTTCAGGGACTAAAGAGTTCGGACAAAAGTGTTTGGACCTTGGATTTTATATTTCTTTTTCGGGAATATTAACTTTTAAAAATGCAAATGAACTCAGAGAAGCTGCTCAATCTTATCCGATTGAAAGAATTCTTGTAGAAACAGATTCACCTTTTTTAGCACCCATTCCTTTTAGAGGAAAAAAATGCGAACCCAAAATGGTAGTGGAAACAGGAATGAAACTTGCGGAGATAAAAGCAATGACAGCGGAAAAAATTGCTCAAATCACAACAAAAAATGCAAAAGCACTTTTTAATTTCAACTAATTTTCAAAATTTTCCATCGCCCAATCAGGCTTATAAAAAAATCGTTCATAATGTCGATGAAGACCTGTCCATCGACCTGGATTTTCATCATTTTTGACAAACTGAGAAATTGAATTCACCTTCGAATCTAAATCATCAATCATATGAACAATAAGCGCTTCTAAACACTTAGGTCGTTTTGGTGAACCATACTCGAGTCGCCCGTGATGAGCCAAAATAACGTGTTTAATTAAAAGTTTCTTTTCTTCTGGAAATGGATGAGGAAGACTTCCTTTAGAATGAATCTCGTGAACTTTTCTTTCAATTAGCTCAACTCCCATAACCAAGTGGCCAATCAGACGACCTTCAGTAGTATAGTCGGTAGTTCGATCATAAGATAGCTCCCAAATTTTCCCAATATCATGAAAAAAACCACCTAAAAATAAAAGATCTCGACAAACTAACCTTCCATAATGCCCAGAAATAAAATCAAGCATTCCGGTAATGGAAACCATATGTTCCAAAAGTCCCCCTCGGTATGCATGATGCACAGACTTTGCTGCTGGAGCTTTTTTTAACAATTGAACAATGCTTTCATCTTCAATTAAAATGCTTCGAGCAAGAGTTTTGTAATCAGGATCTTCCATAGAGTCGACATAGGAAACTAATTTTTGATATTCAGATTCAACGTCGACAGTTCCTTCTGCAATAAAGTCTTTTGTTTCAATTTGATCTTCTCTTAGGACTTGAATTTTTTTTATAACTACCTGTTTTCTACCTTGAAAGAGTTGGCACTTTCCATCGATCATTACAAAAGCATCTTGAACTGCGTGATTCGCCACCTGAGGAACATCCTCCCAAATACGCGCCTCAACTTCACCTGTTCGATCCATTAAAACTAGGTTCATATAAGGCTTTCCCGTTTTTCCGACCTGAACGGCACTATATTTAATTAGGAAAGGTGAACTGACCATTTCTTGATCTTTTAACTGTTTCGCAAACTGATTTTTTTGAATATCCATAAGAGATCCGCACCGTAGCTTGATTTTATAGCGTTTTCAAGCAGATAGTGACTCACTTAGTTAAAGTGAAACATATTGAAATTTAAAAGAAATTTTTGCTTTAAGCGAAAAAACAACACCTTTTTCCTTCAAATAAAGAAGTCAACCAAATCGAAAACCTGAAACTGCAAATTTTCCCAATAATCGATCTTCATAAACAACGGATGTAGAATCGGATAACCCCGCTCCCAACGCTACCATTAAAGGCATGAAGTGATCTTCTCTTGGTTGAACCTTTCTAGCAAAAGGAGCATTTTCCCAATGAATTATTTTGCTTTTTCTTTCTTCCTCATCCTGAATTGTTAATGAATTTTGTAACCATTGGTCAAATACATTTGAGTGCTCAATTCCGTCTAAAGGCATTTTCATATTATGATAACTATTTCCGCTTCCTAAAATTAAAACACCTTCTTCTCTTAATGAAGCTATCGATTTCCCCATTTGAATATGTTCTTCAGGATCAAAGGAACTTTTTAATGAAATTTGAATTACAGGAACATTCGCGCTTGGATACATTGGATAAAGAATAGAATAAACTCCATGATCATACCCTCTTTCATGGTCTATCTCAGCGACCATCCCCATTTCGTTTAATAATTTTTTGATTTTCAATGCTAGATCTGGATCACCAGAAGAAGGATAATCTATGTGGTAAGTAAATTCGGGAAACCCAAAATAATCGTAAACCATTGGTGGATTTGGGTTTCCCATAACCGTAAATTCCTTTTCCTCCCAATGTCCAGAAATTACAATGATTGCCTTTGGTACTTCTGGAAGTGTTTTAGGAATTTCAATAAGAAACTGTTCTAATTTTTCAAAATAAGGCATTTCTTTTTTTAACCAAGGCCAAGGACCTCCACCATGAGATAAAAAAAAGACTGGTTGTTTTTTCTTGGACGTCATTGATCCCTCCTCTGTTAAAAATTTTTTATTTTATTTTTAATTTAAATTTTACAATCACAGTATCAGCAATCATTTTGTCTCCTAAATTTTTAAAGAAATTCCCAGACCCATAGATAATTCCAAACCGAGTACGGTCAAAGCCAAATTCTCCCTGATAGCCATCTTTTGTCTTTTCAACAGGAAAACTAATATCATTCGTTTTCCCCTTGATCGTCAGTTTTCCATGTAAGTAACCACTATCAATTTTTTCAACAGTCAGTTTTGCTAATGGATATTTTTCTACATTAAAAAAATCAGAACTTTTAATGTGATCAATGAACTGTTTTTTCCATTTTCCTTTTAAAGTGACTTCTCCAATAGACTTCATATCCACCAAAACTTCACCTTTTCCATCTTTAAGAGAAGCCTTTTTAATCATGATTGGGCCCTCATGAAAACTCCCACCAACTACTTTAGAGGCTTTCCATGTCAATACACTCTGATGAAGATCAATCGTGCCAGCATGAGTAGAAACTGACATCAACAAAACCACTAAAAAATATAAACCTGTTTTCATTTATCGTTCTCCTTTTTTGCTTTCATAGGACCATTATCTTCTAGATTTTATTTTTTGTTTAGACCATAAA
>PBMP01000048.1 GCA_002722705.1 Pseudobdellovibrionaceae bacterium
TTACGGGTTTAGGTCTTTTAAAAATTACAGGTTAAGAGTATTGAATGCTTGTTTCTAAGGGTTTGATTGGTAGCACCCACCACGGATCGGGTAGAGTCGGTAGAGTCAGTAACGCCGAAGCATCGCTTACACGTTAACGGATCGGGTAGAGTCGGTTCAGGTGATTTCAAATGGCGGAGAGGGAGGGATTCGAACCCCCGGTACGGTCACCCGCACGCCGGTTTTCAAAACCGGTGCATTCAACCAGGCTCTGCCACCTCTCCGCATTTATGGAATATCTCTATCTGCCAAATTTGGTTAAAAAGATCAAGACTCTTTTGACTTTCTGATCCAAAGATCTTCACCTTCAACAGAAAAACCGGGCTTTCCTTCAAGATACGGACGTAGAACACGAGGAATCTTAATTTCACCTGTTTTAGTCTGGTAATTTTCTAGAATCGCAACAAACGTTCTTCCCACAGCAAGCCCTGAGCCATTGAGCGTATGGACATATTGAGGTTTTGCTTGAGGCTCTGGTCTAAATCTAATCTTTGCTCTTCTTGCCTGAAAATCGCCACAGGTCGAACAAGATGAAATTTCTCGATACTTATTTTGAGAAGGAACCCAAACTTCTAAATCGTACGTTTTTCGGGCTCCAAATCCAATATCTCCGGAACAAAGCTCGACAACTCGATAAGGAAGATTAAGTAACTGTAAAATCTTCTCAGCATTTTGAGTCATCTTTTCTAACTCTTCATCACTGGTTTCTGGAGAAGTCAATTTGACCATTTCCACTTTTTGAAACTGATGCAATCGAATGAGACCACGTGTATCTTTTCCGTAAGACCCTGCTTCACTCCTAAAACATGGAGTATAAGCCGTAAAATAAACTGGAAGTGATTTTGAATCTAAAATTTCATTTGCATAAAAATTAGTCAAAGGTACTTCCGCCGTTGGAATCAAATATAGAGATCTCGAATGCTGTTCATCTTCACACTCGACCTGAGTTCTAAAAAGATCTTTTTCAAACTTAGGTAACTGTCCTGTCCCTGTCATGGTCATTTGATTTACTAAAAAAGGTGGAATCATTTCTTCATATCCATGCTCTTTTGTATGAACATCGAGCATAAATTGAATCAAAGCTCTTTCCAAAGCCGCTCCTGCTTTTCTGTAAACTGAAAAACGAGCTCCCGACATTTTTGAGGCTCTCTCAAAATCTAAAATTCCAAGATTTTCTCCAAGATCAATATGATCTTTTGTCTCAAAATCAAAAGCTGATGGCGTACCCCATTTTCTGATTTCAACATTATCCTCTTCACCTTTTCCAACTGGAGTCGTTTCATGAAGAAGGTTAGGAAAAGTCATCGCTAAATCATCAAACTCTTTTTGTACTTGATGAAGTTCCTGATCTCTAATTTTAATATCCTCACCAAGTTGTTTCATCGATTTAATTTTTTCATCAGCTTGTTTTGCTTTGTCCGGGTCTTTTTTTGACAAAGCTTTGAGCTGTCCAATTTCTTTAGAAACTGAATTTCTTTTAGACTTAAGCTCCTCTACCAATTGAATGAGTTCTTTTCTTCTTTTAGAAAGGGACAACAAATGGTCTGTTGGTTGACCTTTCGTATTTCTTTTTTCCAAATGGTCTTTTAAAATTTCAATATCTTCTTCAAAGTATCGAAGCTCTAACATGCGTTCTTCCTTTAATAGTTTTCATATTCAGAACGATCTGAAGCATCTGGAGCAAGAGCAACATACTTTTTAAATGCAATTCTTGCTTTTTCAGTATGACCCATTGCTCGATACGCAATTCCCAGACGCTTGTAAATCAACGGATTTCCTTTATCATAAAGCAGAGCAGCTTGGTACAGCGCAACAGCTCCAGAATAATTTTTCATCAAAAAATTTGCCCAACCTGCAGTCAAACGAGCTTCAGGAGACTGGGGAGCAACCTGCATTGCCTGATTTAAATACTTGATTGCTTCAGGCAGTTTTTTTAATTCAATCAATGTCTTTCCATACTCAATCAGTGCTTCTAATTGATTGGGATTATTTTTGACCTCTTTTGCCAACTCTTGCGCAGCAACTTTATAATTTCCCATTTTCGCATAAAGCGTCCCTCGGTAATAATAAAGGCCCGTAAATTTGGGGTAGACTCCATAAATTTTATCTAACTCAAACAACGCCTTTTCATAATCGGTCTTTGCCATATAAAGTCGATAACGCTCAAGATAGCCTTGAGCATCTGAAGGATTTCGATCGACATAAGACTGGTAAGCCTCTAAAGCTCGGTCAATTGCCTTTGGATCTACGTTAATATTATTTAAATAGATTTGCGCTTGAAGCTTCCATGGTTGCGCGTACTGTGGATTTGCTTCCATTGCTTCAGTCACTAACTGCTGAGCAGCACTCCAATCTCCTTTTTGAATTTGAAGCTTTGCAATTGCACTAAACAGCTCGGCCCGAAAGCCCCCTGATTTGGTAAGTTCATCTTCTAAAAGTTGAATTGCCGAGTCCACTCCTTTGGTTTCAGCGATACATTCGGCTGTACCTATCACCGATTCAAAATTCAATGGATCAAATCTTCTTGCTAAAGCGAAAAAAAATGGGGCATCTTTACATTGCCCCGCCTGAGCAAGCCCTTGTGCATATGCAATGTAAACATCAGGATCAATTGTATGTCTAGCCATTGCTTTTCGGTAAAAAGTCATCGCTTCTACCAATCGCCCTTGTTTGAAATACATATCTCCAGCAAGTTTATCGATATAACTTTTTGCGTGAGGAACTTTCCTAAATCGAGCCATTGCTTTCTCAGCAAGTTCCCATTCATAACTTTCAATTAAAACTTGGATATATTTAGACCACACTCGAATATTAAATTTTGCAATATTTGCGGCCTTTTCATAATTCATCTTCGCATTCACATAGTCATTTAGAAGAACAAACATATCTCCGATTTTCAAAAGAGGAAGAGCTGAGTCTAATTGCGCCTGACGTGCTTCTAAAAACTTAGCGAGCGCGTTTTCATACTGTCCTTCTTTTACAAGTTTTTCTCCTTCTCCCAAAAAAAAGAACATTCGAGCCTGAGCTTTCGCTTTAGGGTCTGACTCTCCTGACTTTGCTTTTAACGTAAAGTATTCAAGGCGATAGTCAGGATTTTTTCTATTTTTCTCCACGGCTCTTTTAATGGCATCTAAAGCTGCAACTTCGTCACTTTTGAGTTCAAAAAGTCGAGCAGCCAGATAATAAACCTCTCCCTGCTTCAGTGGAGGAAGCAATAACCTATTTTCAATTAACCATCGAACCTGAGCTTCAACTTTACCTAAATTACCTTGCTCATGATAAATATGAACAATTCTCAAAACCGAATCAGCATGATTCGGTTGAACTCCAAGAGCTTTACGATAGTGAGAAACGGCTTCTTCAAACGCATTAAATTTTTCAGCAATTCTACCTCTTAAATAAAAAACTTTAGGAGAAAACACTTCACTATCAGGATAATCGTTCAAATATCGAGCCGCACTATTTAAAGCACCTCGTTCATAAAAAACAAGTGCTAGATAATACTTCATCTCATGACCAATAAGCCGATGTGTTTTTGAATAATCAATCAATCGCTTTTGTGCTGCAGCCCCTTGATTTAACATCAAATAAAATTCAACTTCTGCAATTACTGTTTCCGGAAGTTCAACTTTTTTCGCTCTTGCCAAATCAATCAAACGAGAAATTACTCCAAGATAGTTTTCATCTTTATTCGAAGAATCAATCAAATTAATATAACTTGACGCTAAAAGAGACTGTGCTTTTACATTTGAAGGATCTAATTCAGATGCTTTTAAAAAATATTTTGCAGCCATACGATATCCAATGACTGTATCTTGAGTATAGTACTTTAATCCCTCTTGATAAATTTTTTGAGCTTTTTCTGGTGAAACCTTTTCTTTCACAAAAGAAGGTAAGGAAGGTCTAAAATCTGGAAGCTGAGAAATTTGTTTCTTTTCAGAATCGTCTTCCAAAAAATCTGAAAAAAGCACACCTAAAAATAATGCTGCTATTAAAATTTTTATCTTATCTTTTTTGGGCAGCTTTAAAAAGCGATCTAATTTATCTTTTAAAGTAAGGTGAGGGTTTTTTTTGATAAAGACCGTTTCTTGATCTGATATTTTTTGATTAATACTTTTTTTCTTTAACTCAGCCGGTTCGCTTTCATTCAACAGATCCTGAGTATTCTCAATAGAAACAGCTAATGTTCCTATTTCTGTCTTATCATCATCGAGAAAAGATTGACCCGCTTGTTCAATTCTTAGCTCTTCATCTGAAACAACAATGGTTTTCTCATTATCTTCGTCTTCAGAAAATGAGTTCTTATCTACAACTTCAGTAGGTTCAATTGAATCTTCTGTTGGAATCGGACGAAATGGTTCAGAAAAAATCTCGGTTTCATCTTCAGTCCCAGGAAGAGGTCGGGTTGATTCTTCCGATTTCTGAATTTCAACCTGAGGTGCGCTAGAAGAAAAGTCCTGAGCAACTTGTTTTAGAATTAATTCCGCAAGAGCCTCGATCTGCTGGAGAGGAACCCAGTCTCCATCCGGATACTCCCGTGCACTCTCATCTCCAACAATCACTTCTTTTTGAATAAACGACCGAACTCGATTTAAATCAATAGGACCAATAATTCGACCATTTTTTAAACGTACTTTATATTGCTGACTCACCCTTTACTCTCGGGTTGGTTTTTTTATAAATGAGAAATTGCCGCTTTTGCAGCCTCAATCCAACCAGAAGGAATAAGACCAATTTCAAGAGTCAAAACAACCATAAAAGCAATAGCAACTTTTGACCACAATGAAACTCTTTGATCTCCGACCGCTTCCTGCGGGTCCTTCATGTACATATAAACCAACACTCTCAGGTAGTAGTATACAGAAATTGCGCTACAAAGCACAGCAATGACCACGAGTAAAGTTTCTCCCGATTGGACTGCCTGATAAAATAAAAGATATTTTCCAATAAAACCTGCTGTGGGTGGAACTCCAGCTAATGAGAACACAAAAACAGCCATCGCAAATGAAATCCAAGGACGCCTTTGAGACATTCCAGACAAATCATTGAGCATCAGACCTTCATCATTGGGTCCGGACATTAAAGTCAATGTCAAAAAGGCTCCCATATTCATGATTGCATAACTTACTAAATAAACAAGCACGGATGAATAATCAGGTGCACCCATTCCTCCAGCAGCCAACCCAACCATCAAATAACCCGTATGAGCAATTGATGAATAAGCCAACATTCTTTTTAGATTTTTTTGAGTGAGAGCAATAATATTCCCTAAAAGCATCGTCACGACAGCAATCACCCAAATCAAATCATGCATTTGAGCTTGCAATGACTCAATCATTCCACGGCCATAACCTAATGAAAGGATCACGCGAATAAAAGTTGCAAACGCAGCTGCTTTTAATCCCGTAGTCATAAATCCGGTCACTGGAGTAGGTGCTCCTTCATAAACATCCGGCATCCACATATGAAAAGGAACCGTTGCAACTTTAAATAAGAATCCTACAACCATGAGCCATGCACCCATCACAAAAATAATGGACAAATCATTTCCAACAACTGCATATTGTAAAATTTCACTCAAATTTAATGATCCAGTAGCACCATATAAAAGAGCCGCCCCATACAACATGACTGCAGACGCCGCTCCTCCAAGAATAAAATACTTTACAGAAGCCTCATTTCCTTTTCGGTCCGACCTCCTAAAGCCAACTAGAAGATAGACGCAAAGAGACATAATCTCAAAGGCGATAAATAAAACAATTAAATCCAGTGAGGAAATCATCAACATCATTCCCATCACTGCAAATAAAACCAAAATATGAAATTCAGGTAAATGAATTTTCTCACGATCTAAATAACGAAATGCACCCAAAGAAGTAAGAACACCAGAGGCGATAAACAATAAGTTCCCAAACCGGGTGTATGAATCTACCACCATCATCCCATTAAAAAGAAGAATAGGAGGATGACCTAAAGTATTCCATGTTGAAACCATCGCTAAAAAAGCAGAGGCAATAGACAAAACAAAAACAACCCATTTTGGTTGCATGGATTGAAGCACACTTCCTATAATAGCCAAACAAGCACCAGCCATCATCCAGAAATAAGGCATCAATGCTGTCATTTGCTCAGATGTAAGCGTCAGTAACTCAGGCTTAATGAGATTGAGCGATTCCATGATTCACATCCTTTTTTGTGTTCAAATTTGAATAAGCAGATTCGTCATAACGTTCAATTGGACGACTAATTGAACGAGATAAAAAGCGCTCTACAGAAGGTTCCATTTTTTTAAAAAAGAAATTTGGAAATACCCCCATTGCAAAAATAGCAATTACCAAAGGCAACATCACTGCTTTTTCCCTTAAAGATAGATCCTTTAACTCTTTATTTTGAGGGTGGGTGATTTCACCAAACATAACTCTTTGAAACATCCATAACATATATACAGCTCCAAAAATCACACCAGTTCCAGCAATAATTGCAAAAAGAGGGGAGGCCTTCCAAGTTCCAAGGAGAATTAAGAATTCTCCAACAAAACCATTAGTCCCAGGAAGAGCGACAGAGGAAAGAGTCACAATTAAAAATACGACTGCAAACAAAGGCATTACCTTCGTTATTCCACCAAAATCACTAATCTCGCGGGTATGACGTCTTTCATAGATCATTCCTACTAATAAAAATAATCCTCCTGTTGAAATTCCATGATTCAACATTTGATAGACGGAACCAGTTACCCCAATTGCATTCAGAGAAAATAATCCGATAATGACATACCCCATATGACTAACGGATGAATATGCAACTAATTTTTTCATATCGGGTTGAATCATAGCAACCCAGGCTCCATACACTATAGCAATCGCACCGAGTCCAATAAAAACCATTTGATATTGAGCCACTGCTTCTGGAAAAAGAGGAAACGCAAAACGAATCATACCGTATCCACCGAGCTTTAATAAAACTCCCGCCAAAATAACAGACCCTGCTGTAGGAGCCTGTACGTGGGCATCAGGAAGCCATGTATGAAGTGGAAACAAAGGAACTTTAATTGCAAACGCCAAAGCAAACGCTAAAAAGAGAAGACTTTGTGGTGCGAGCCAACTTCCACCTTCAATATGAACTCGGTACAAATCTAAAATTGCAGTTGAGTAGTTTCCAAAGAGGAGGTGGTGTTGATGAGCAAGATAAAAAATTGCGACTAACATCAGCAGAGATCCCACCATGGTATAAATAAAAAATTTCATCGCCGCATAAATACGCTGCTTTCCACCCCAAATTCCTACTAATAAATACATCGGGATGAGCATGAGTTCCCAAAAAACATAGAATAAAAACAGATCAAGAGCGACAAATGCGCCTAACATTCCAGTTTGAAGAAGAAGGAGTAAAAAATAGAATTCTTTTTGTCTTTTCTCTACAGACTCAAAGGACCCTAAAATCACAATAGGCATTAAAAATGTCGTCAAGATGATCAACCACAAACTAACTCCATCAAGCCCCAACAAATATTGAATCCCAAAACGAGGAATCCAACTCATCGACTCAACAAACTGAAACTCTTCTCCATAAGTCTCAAAGCGATCTAACATTACTAAAGAAGCTAAAAAAGTAAGAAGAGTTCCGAAAAGCACGTAATTTTTATAAATTCGTACACCAGAGCCTGAAGTAGTGGGAATTAAAAGCCCAATCACACCCCAAACCAATGGGAAAAAAACGATAAAGGTTAAAAGATGATTATTAAACCAATCCATACGCTACGTACCCCAATGTGACTAATAATCCAATCAACATCATAATTGCATAGACGTGAATAGATCCTGTTTGTATTACTTTTAGTGACTGACCTGTTTTCATAGATAATTTACCCAATCCAACAACAACTCCATCAATCATTTGAACATCAACAACTTTCCAAATCCACCGAGACAAACGAACGATGGGTTGTACAAAAAGAGATTCATAAACTTCATCAACATACCACTTGTTTTCTAAAATTTGATGAAGCTTTAAAAATTTTTGCTTCAACTCAGAAGCCAACGATAAATCTTGATAAACTCTTCTTGCAGCAAAAATTCCCGCAGCAGCTCCAGCTACACTAAGCCCCATCAAAACCCATTCCATTGAATGAGAGACCGATGTGGGTGCTTCTTCCGGAATCACTGGAAGTAACCAATGCTCTAACCAATTCATATGGGGTACTCCGATCCACCCCCCTGCAAAGCTCAAAGCCGCTAATACAAAAAGAGGGTATACCATCACAGACGGAGACTCATGCGCCTTGATATCTGAACGTTGCTCTCCAAAAAAAGTAAGATAAATCATTCGACTCATATAAAATGCAGTCATAACAGCCGTAATCGCGCCCATTAAATAAAGCCCAATAGATCCATGGTCACTGCTAAATGCTTTCCACAAAATTTCGTCTTTTGAGAAAAATCCAGAAAATGGAGGAATCCCACAAATCGCAAGCCAACCGACAACAAAAACTAAAAACGTCTGTGGCATCTTAGATTTCAATCCACCCATTTTCATCATGTCTTGCTCATGATGCATTCCGTGAATCACACTTCCTGCTCCTAAAAATAATAATGCCTTAAAAAAAGCATGGGTAATCACGTGAAAAATCCCCGTTGAAAATGCTCCAACACCACAAGCCAAAAACATATAACCCAGTTGTGAAACTGTACTATAAGCTAGAACTTTTTTAATATCGGATTGAGCAATCGCTATGGTAGCTGCAAAAAAGGCTGTTAAGGCTCCCACCCAGGCAATCACACTCATTGCAACTGGAGACATTGAAAACAACGCATTTAGACGCCCTACCAAATAAATACCAGAAGTCACCATAGTCGCTGCGTGAATTAATGCAGATACTGGAGTAGGTCCGGCCATTGCATCAGGTAGCCATACATACAAAGGAATTTGAGCAGATTTTCCAGTACAACCGACAAAAAGTAAAAGACAAATAGAGGTAACCACCATTGCCGTTACAGGAATTTCTGTGACCACCTGAGATAAATCGCTATAATTTAACGTACCGTACGTTGTATAAATTAAAAACATCCCAAGAAGAAAACCCAAATCTCCAACTCGATTGGCTACAAATGCTTTTTTTCCTGCAATTGCTTTATCCATATCGGTGTACCAAAAACCAATCAGTAGATAACTACACAGTCCAACGCCTTCCCATCCAAAGAAGGTCATCGGAATAGAGTCCCCTAAAACAAGAACAAGCATCGCAAAACAAAATAAATTAAGATAAGAGAAAAATTTAGCAGGAGCCTCATCATGTTCCATATATCCAATAGAATAAATATGAATAAGTGTTCCAACTCCCGTAATCACAAGCGTAAATAAGGTCGATAAAGAATCAACTCTAAATCCAATATTAATATTGAACTCTCCAATACTCATCCAAGACGCAAGCACCTGAGTAAAATATCGACTTGATTCATCTAATTGCCCCAATTGAATAAAAAGAGCTAAAGAAACAACGAAAGACGCAAAAATAAATGTTGAAGCAATTGCACCTGCAATTTTTGCATCAACGGCCTTTTTTCCAACCGGGTTTTGTCCCCAAAGATACCAACACCCGTTAATCAAAAAACCTACAAGAGGAAAAAACGGGATTAACGCAATCCATTCACTTGGCATTCAATCACTCCTTCAGTAATTGTAAATTCTCTGTATCCAGAGTTCTTAATGTTCTAAATAACGCAATAATCAAACCTAAGCCCACTGCTGATTCAGCTGCAGCAACAACGATGATAAAAAACACCGCCATCTGTCCTTCTAAATTTTGATGGATTTGAGAAAAGGAAACGAAAGTCAAATTCACTGCATTTAGCATCAACTCGATACACATAAGTACAACAAGAAGATTCCTCCGAATAACCAAACCTGCAAGACCAATAAAAAAAATGATGGCCGCAAAGGAAAGGACTGCCCATGGTTCTACCCCTGGTATGATACTCATGATTCACCTCTTTTATTTTTTCTCATCGCAATTGCGACTGTTCCAACAATCGCACCTAAAAGCAAAACTGACGTAAGCTCAAAGGGTAGGATATATTCCGAAAACATTAACTCAGCCAATACTTGTGTATTGCCTCCCATTTCATCCACTCTCTCCGGACTAAACAGTCCAGAAGCTGGAACAAAATTCGCTTTTTTAAAAGAAACAATAAAAAAAACAGCCAGCATCGCACTCACACCAACAGTAGTCCCAATACGAATCAAAGATGTTCCCTTCCAGTCAATCGGTGTATTTTTGATATTCAAAAGCATCAATACAAACACGAAGAGAACCATAATTGCGCCGGTATAAACTAAAATTTGTAACGTAGCGACTAGATGTGCTTGCAATAATGCATAAATTCCAGCAAACGCAAAGAAAACCATGACCAAACTGAATGCACTTGAAACTGGATTTTTCTTAAAAATCACTAATAAAGAAAACGCAATCGCCACCCCAGCAAAAAAATAAAAAAAGACAGGTTGAATTTGGCTCATAATTTACTTCCTCGCTGCTCCATTAACATTTGCTTGTCATATACAACTCTTTGAGCTTGAGTCATTTCACCAATATTACTCAATTTAATCGCATCTTTTGGACAAGCTTCTTCGCACATCCCACAAAAACAGCATCGTAAAATATCTATTTCAAATCTGACTGGATATTTTTCTTTATCATCACGTTCACCTGCTTCAATATGAATACAATTTGCAGGACATACCGTAGGACAAAGCATACAAGCAGTACAGTTTTCAACACCATTTACAGCTTTAATGTAATGAAGTCCTCTAAATCGATTTGAATACTGACGACGTTGCTCAGGATATTGTATCGTTACCTTTTTCCCAAAGAACAAATTTTTCAAGGTAATAAAAAGCCCTGTCAAAATTTCTCTCAAGTAAAACTTCTGAATCAGATCTGTCTTTCTTTGAATTTGCATTTAGAGCACTCCCCAATAGATCATCATTCCGGTTACAAATATATTTACAAGTGACAACGGAAGCATAAATTTCCATCCAATATCCATGAGCTGATCATATCGGAATCGCGGCAATGTCCATCGCACCCAAACAAATAGCCACATAAAAAAAGCGACTTTCATTCCAAAAGAAAGATGCTCAAAAAGAACACGAGTCCATTCATGAGTCATCCCGGTAAATCCAAGAGAATCTAAAATCAAAGGCATTCCGGGAAGCATCTGCCATCCCCCAAAAAACAAAGTAGATACGACAGCAGCTCCCGTAAACATATTTACGTATTCAGCCATAAAGAAAAGAGCCATTTTCATCGACCCATATTCTAAATGATAACCCGCTACAATTTCAGACTCTCCCTCTGGAAGGTCAAAAGGAAGACGATTAGTCTCAGCAAAAACAGAGGTCAGAAAAATAAAAAATCCAACCGGCTGAATAAAGACACCCCACTTTTGAATAGCAAAAGGTCCAAGTTGAAATAAAATTTCTCCCTGTCCCCGAGCAATTTCGCCTAATTCAACACTTGAAAAAACCATCAATATACCGACGATCGAGAGGCCCATAGATAACTCATAGCTAATCATCTGAGCAGTACTTCTTAAACTCCCAAACAATGCATACTTGTTATTAGACGCCCAACCGGCCATAATAATTCCGTAAACACCTAAAGATGCAATCGCAAAAATATAAAGAAGCCCTACATTCATCTCCGCAGCTTGAAAAACCACTTCCCGACCATCAATCATAATAGAGCTTGCAAAAGGAACGACCGCAAAAGTCATAAAGGCAGGGATTAATGAAATCAGTGGAGCCAAAAAGTAATAAAATTTGTACGCATGACCAGGCACACGATCTTCTTTAAAAATAAATTTTAAAGCATCTGCTAAAGACTGAATTAATCCCAGTGGTCCAACTCGGTTAGGACCTAAGCGGTTTTGAATTAAAGCCGAGCCTCGTCGTTCAACCCACACCATAATCGGAGTAACCTGCAAAAGAACAATCAAAACAAAAAGTACTTTTAAACCCGTAGTAATCCACCAAAAATCATCCATCATAATGTCGCTCCTTGAGTCTCAGGCGAAACATGTTCACTATGAGTCCAAACCATTGCAATTTCTGAAAACGACTTACACGTCCGTGGAGGGGTCACCGCTCTTTTTAATTTTTGCTCCGTTCCAGAATAATTCACAACTGTTCCATCTTTCTCAGCAAATCCAAGACTCGGTAGCACAACTGAGTAATCTCGAACTTCATCTTCCATAAAGACTCCGACTCCAATAACCGTTGAATCAGAAAGATCTGGCAAAGTAGCTCTTCCTCCTCGAATCACCCAATACACATCCGCTTGGGGCAAAAGCTCCGTTCCTTGTATACCTAGCTTTTCCATTCCATGAAGATTAGAGGTTTTACTCATTCTTTTTAAAATTCGGTCTGCATCTCCATCATCAGAAGAGTTAACAACACCAGGGGTTCCAAAGTGATGAACCAAAGCTCCATTCAGTTGTTTTTTTGCGAAATCTAAAACTAAAACAGCTTCTTCCTGAGTCATGTCAGAACCTAGAAGAATTGCGACTGATTTTCCTTCTGATAAGGTTTTTGCTCTTTTCAAAGCATCATCCCAATCTGCAGACTCAGAACCCACACGTGGATCAATTACTCGTTTTTCAGATTGAAGAGATCTAAAATGAAATCTTCCTTCATCACAAAGCCACCACTTATTAATTTCCATGTTTTCAACAGGAAGACATCGATGCATCACATTTGCGTCTTGATGAATTTCCATATTACAACCGCGAGAACACCCTTCACAAATCGTCCTCGTTTTTTTCAACATCCACGCTCTTTTATTAAATCTAAAGTCTTTTAAAGTCAGGGATCCCGTCGGACAAACATCTGCATAATTACCCGCATAATCCGTTTCCAAAGGTCTACCATCTAAAGTTGAAATTTCTGTATTGTTCCCTCTTTGTAAGGCAACCATTTCACGTAGGTTCAAAACTTCATCACCCAGTCGAATGCACCGAGTACAATGAATACATCGGTTCATATTCTTTTCAATGACCGGTCCCATATCCAGATCAAGATAGGTTCTTCGCTCTTTCGAAGAACGCATATACGCATTTCCATGATTATAAGAATGATCTTGTAAATCGCATTCACCTGCTTTGTCACAAATAGGACAGTCAAGGGGATGGTTTACGAGCAAAAATTCCATTACAGATTCACGGTTCTTCAAAGCACGTTCACTCTGCGTATGAACAACCATTCCTTCACGCGCTTCTGTCGAACAAGCCGTTTGAAGTTTGTTAGGCATTTGCTCGACATCTACTGCACACATTCGGCACTGAGCAACAACAGAAAGACCTGGATGATAACAAAATACAGGAATCTCAATTCCTACTGATTTCGCAACATCGACTAAATTTTCACCTGCTTCAAATTCAACTTCAATTCCATCAATCGTACATTTAGGCATGAGCACCACCTCGGATAAATGCTTCAAAATCTGGTCTAAATTTTTTTACGAAACTTTGTACCGGCCAGGCAACAGCCTCTCCTAAAGCACACAAGGTCTTTCCATCTATGTTGGAAGCAATATCTTCTAATAAATCAATATCCTCTTCTCGTCCTTGTCCACGCAAAATCTTCTTTACAATATCTTCCATCCACTGTGACCCTTCCCGACAAGGAGTACATTGTCCGCAAGACTCATGAGCATAAAAATGAATCATTCGTCTTAATAATTGAACAACGTTGTAATCTTCACTGACAACCATTACAGATGCTGTTCCAAGCATACTTCCAATTTTTTGAAGAGGTTCAATATCCAAAATAACGTCAATCTCGTCTGCTCTTAAAACAGGAGAAGAAGACCCTCCAGGAATGACGGCCTTGAGTTTTTTGTCTCCTAAAATTCCACCACAGTAATCATAAATAAGCTCACGAATCGTCACTCCTCCTGCTCCAAACTCGTACAGTCCTGGTTTTTTTACATGACCAGAAACCCCAACAAGACGAGTTCCACCAGAGCCCGGTAGGTTACCTAGGTCTGAAAACCATTTTCCACCACGGTTCACAATAAATGGGAGGTTTGCAATTGTTTCCACATTATTGACCACTGTTGGCCCTCTAAATGCACCTTCAATGGCTGGGAAAGGTGGTTTCACCCGAGGCTCTCCTCGCTTTCCTTCTAAAGAATTTAAAAGAGCGGTTTCTTCACCACAAATATAAGCTCCCGCTCCTCGATGCACCGTCACATCAAAATCAAAACCCGTTCCTTGAATATTTTTTCCTAGGTATCCTCGGTCATACGCAGTTTGAATCGCCTCATTCAAAAGCTTTGCTTCTCGAGTGTACTCACCACGGATATAAATATATCCTACGTTTGAACCAATTGCGTGCCCGGTAATCACCATTCCCTCTAATAATAAAAAGGGAGTGTACCGCATAATATCTCTATCTTTAAAGGTACCTGGTTCAGACTCATCTGCATTGATCACAACATACTTAGGACGATCTGATTGCTTAGGAATAAATCCCCATTTTACTCCTGTTGGAAAACCAGCACCACCTCTTCCACGAAGATTCGATGCTTTTACTTCTTCAATAAGTTGATCAGGCTTCATTCCAAGTGCTTTTTTTAAAGCAGTGTAGCCATTCATCTGGTTGAGATAATAATTAAGAGTTCGAGACTCTTCATTCCCAAAATGTTGAATAAACAGTGTTTCATTTGACGTTGACATCCACTTACTCCATCGAATCCAACAACTCATCTAAACGAGTTGTATCTAAATTTTCATGATAATCATCATCCAACATCATTGCAGGGGCTGTCCCACAAGCTCCGAGACATTCTTCTTCATGCAAAGTAAATTTTCGATCGTCAGTTGTTTGCCCTACTTTAATTCCTAGCTTCTTCTCACAATGATCTACAAGATCATAAGCTCCTCGAAGACAACAGGCCACATTCGTACAAATTTTAATGTGATGTTTCCCCACTGGTTTTAAATTGTACATCGTATAAAAACTAGCTACCTCTCTCACCTGAGCAGGATGGCAACCAATATAATCAGCGATCTCATCTAAACTTTCTGGAGGAAGCCAGCCCATTTCTTCTTGAGCTGCATGAAGCGCCGGCAACATCAGTGCCACCTTATTAGGGTACCTCGGCTCCAATTTTTTCATGACACTATAAAACTGATCTGAAAGTACTTTTGCCATAATTACCGATCCAACTCTCCCGCAATAATATTAATACTCCCAAGAGCGGCAACAAGGTCCGCTATATAAGATCCTTCAATCATTTGATTTAAACCTTGAAAGTGAGAAACAGATGGCCCTCTAATCCTCATCCGATGTGCCATCGAATCACCTTTACTTGATATATAAAATCCTAACTCTCCATTTGTTGCTTCAAACGCAGAATACGCTTCTCCTGGCGGAACTTGGAATCCAGTCATAAAGAATTTAAAATGATGGATCAATCCTTCCATCGTATTATGCACAACTTCTTTATCTGGAATCCGCACACGTTTATCTTCAGACCAAATAGGCCCTTTTTGTATCCGGTCTGCACACTGAGAAATAATATTTAAACTTTGTTTAATCTCTTCTAATCGAACCATATAGCGATCAAAACAATCTCCATTTTGACCAAGAGGAACATCAAATTCAACGTCTGAATAGTAAAGATAAGGCTGAGCTTTTCTTAGATCGACATCAATACCAGCGGCACGCGCATTTGGACCCGTAAAACTATAATCCATACAGGATTGTTGATCAAAAACCGCAACACCTTCTGTTCTTTTTCTCCAAATTTTATTATCAGTTAAAAGAACATTCATTTCATCAATGACTTCACGAGTACGTTCTACCCATGCTTTAACTTCCTTCTCCCATCCTTCAGGAGCATCATAAGCCATTCCACCGATTCGAGCATAAGAAGTCGTCAATCGTGCGCCACACAACTTTTCAATTAAAGTGTAAGCCTCTTCTCTTTGATGAAAACCATAAAGGAAATACGAAAATGCACCTAGATCGACCGCATTAATCCCAATACAAATAAAATGATCAATGACCCGTGCAATCTCCATACACATCATTCGAAGCCAGACGGCTCGGGTAGGAACCTCGACTCCCATCAATCGTTCAACGGACATTGCATATGCAATGTTGTTCATTAATGCAGAACAATAATTCAATCGATCTGTATAAACAATAAACTGGTGATAAGTTCGATGCTCACCTAATTTTTCCTTCGCCCGATGTGTATAACCAAATTCACTATAACTTTTTTCAATAATTTCCCCATTTAATCTCGCAACGACACGCAAAGCTCCGTGCATCGCTGGGTGAGTGGGACCAATATTAACAATAATTCGCGAATCATCCCAAAGATCATCTGGATCATGATCAACGGTCAAGTTAAATTGAGACGGCCATTGAGCCTCATCAAGAGGTTTCATGTTTTTTCGATCTTTAATTTCGACTGTTTTTGAATTCATCTCTTATCCCTCTTTTAATCCTTCAATTGATCTGCATCCACTTCTTGTGGAGTCGGAAAAAATTGATACCCTTGAAGAGGGTAGTCTTTTCGAAGAGGATGACCATCCCAACGTTCATCCATCAGAATTCTTCTTAAATTAGGGTGTCCTGCAAACTGTACTCCGAACATGTCCCAAACTTCTCTTTCATGAAAATTTGCACCCGGCCACAAAGAGACAATAGAGTCCACAACAGGCTCCTCTTCCGTCAAATATGTTTTTACACGAATTCTTATGAAATCATTCTGATGAGACATCAAATTATAGACCATGTGAAAACGAACTGAATCCGGATGTTCATCAGTTGCGGTAAGATCAGCTAAAAAGTGATACTTTACTTCGTTTTTTAAAAACCTTAGAACCTCAAGAAGAGATTCTCTTTTGACTACAACAACAGGAACTTCAACCGCTTGCTTTCCTGGATAATGAACTTCTACAACAGAATCACCAAATTTTTCTTTCAGCTCTGATATTTGAGAACTCCATGTATCTCCATATCTTTCCAACCAATTCCCAAAATGAGTGGGCACCAAAGTTCGAACATCATTTCGAATCATGCCTGTTCTCCTTCCAAACTATTGGTTGCTACATTTTTCTTCGCAGCTCTTTGAGATCGAGTATCTCCACTTTCAACCATTCGCTGTAATCTTAAAAGCCCGTGCATTACAGCCTCTGGAGTAGGTGGACAACCCGGGATATACACATCTACCGGAAGAATCGTATCTACACCTTGGGTCACACTATAGACATTAAAAATTCCACCTGAAGAGGCACAAGCACCCATCGAGATTACCCATTTAGGTTCCGCCATCTGTTCGTAGATATTTTTAATTACAGGAGCCATCTTTGCGTTAATAATTCCAGCAACAAGAAGAACATCGCTTTGTCTTGGAGAAAACCGAACAACTTCGGCTCCAAATCGAGCCATATCATAGTCAGAACACAAAGTAGCCATCATCTCAATTCCACAACAACTTGTACCAAAAGGAAGAGGCCATAGCGCATTTTTTCGCGCCCAATTGACAAGAACATCTAGTTTTGTTGTTACATATTCCGAAGAACCATCTTTAGACATAATTTAATCCCACTCCAATGCACCTTTTTTGAGGACATAAAAATAGCCCACCAAAAGAATTCCTACAAACAATCCCATTTCAAGAAGAATAAAAGAATTTACTGAAAGGTACTTTTTAAAAACAACCGCCCACGGATAAAAAAACAAGGCTTCAACATCAAACAGTAAAAAAAGAATAGAGACTAAGTAAAATCGAACGGACACTCGCTGATTCATTGCTGCTCCCACTGAAGGGACTCCACACTCAAAGGGGCGATCTTTCATCGTGTTTCCAACTTTGGGACCTAACAAATGTGAGATCAACAATATAGCGCCACCAATAATGGTACCCGCTCCCATCATGACCAAAACAGGGATGTATTCCATGGGTTGCCTTTCTTCTTTGAAACTTTAATTTTCACTAGTTTAACGCAACCGTTATAAAGGTGCTAGCCTTCTATGGCTACCATAAAATCATAGGCATGCTACTTGATGTCCATTGAATGATTTCATCCGAAAAATAACTCACTACAGCAAATAAACTGAGTAATAAGATTAAAGGAATTTGACCAAAATTGTTTGAACGGCCTCGAGAAGCAGACGAAGAAGAAAAGCCACTCACCATTGCATAAGTAACTTTCCCAAAAGGAATCCATAAAATCAGACCTAAAAAAACAGATAAAA
>PBMP01000049.1 GCA_002722705.1 Pseudobdellovibrionaceae bacterium
AAAGACTTTTTAAGTTGCCGCCGGATCAGCTGCTGACTTGTGGGTGTTATCGATACATGAAGTATAAATCCAATAATAGGCACTACAGGGACGCCGAAAATGTTGGTGCAAGTAATCAGATAAAGGTGTGCGTTTGCCCGGATGGTCAAGTTACATTTGTTGGTCAGCGAAACTCAGACTCTAGTGCAGCGTGTACTGGCGGAACGGTGGAAGATTTCCATGGGTCCGTTTATGGGTTTGTCGACCCGTGGTCCAATGAGTATGCGACCGACTGTGGCGATATTATGTACGATATATCGACCGAGGCAGAAGCAATTATAGAACCGCCACCGTCATGCTGTACGTGGGTGCAGCGGCATATGGCGGTACGCGATACAACGCCAGAAGAGGTCAATGTGACCGAGATTCGCGTGGAAGAACTTAATAGTTTGCGATTTTACCATGGATGCCCAATCGTCCCGCCAGAATTCTTTGTTATAGACGCGGACGAAGGCGGAAGCCTGTTGGGATCCGCTCGCAATGTAATGCAAACTGGATGCGAAGTGTACATGCAGATTCTGGCAGAGCCCACAACGCGATACATCCTGGAATACGCCGACGCCGATGAACATTGGACCATGCATCGTTTGATAAATGCTACAAAATCGTACGATTTTGTATTTGATATTCGCAGTGGCGCACTGCATTCGTCTTCGTATCATACGGTGCCAACAGATGCGTACTTGTTTACGGGAAATCGTTGTCCAGCGCTGCCGACGGTAGTGTACGCAAACGATAGTTTGGTGTTGCCTGGAAACGGGGCACACTTGTACGCCAAAACAACCAACTTGACAATGAAACTAGGATGCGAATATCGGTTCGAGTCGCAGGAAGAGACCTACGCACATTTAAGGCTAAAAACGTGGCATGAGATTCAGGCTGACCGCAACGCCACGAGCGACGAACAATTTATAAATCCGTTTGCGTGGATGCTGATTGACGACAATGACGACGTTATCTTTCGGTACTTTAGCTTTAATCGAACATTAGTGTCGTACAGCGACACGGGTGTAACGGTGGCTGGGTACATGGCATATGTTGCAATTCATGAGGGCCCGACCTCGTGGATTGATCAAGCCGTGCATATGATACACAACGGTGATGCGCAGCTGGCGCTGGTCGGCATTGATGCGGTCTTGCAGCCGTGCTGTCCGTGGTTTGATTGGAATGATCGGTACAAGTGCGTTGCCGACCACACGTGTAACACGGGTGGTGGTCGGTGTACGTTGACGGCGGGCGACTTGATTGCGATCGAACCAGATTTTCCTGGACTAATTGCGAAATGCCAGGCACGTGATTCGACGCCTCCAATTTCGCGTGCAAATGCAGTGCCGGCGTTTGCGGCCGAAGGCCGTGATTTCAAAAAATCCGATGTGAGTGCTGCTCGCAAAAGGGTTTTGTTTGATGGTGCTTTTGGGGTTCCGATTGATCGGTACAACGAGCCGTTTTTGCGAGGCAGCTTTGATTGGCATGACATGCAGCGCGAGCGACCAAATAGCACCACTGCCGGTCGCGTTCGGAAGACGTTTGTCATTAATCCTGGATCCGCCACGACGGATGCCATAATTGTGATTGTGGCCGAATCAGAGGATGAGACCTTCCGAACGACGACAACTCTACAGAGCGCGCCAGATAGTGGCGTCCGCCTGCGCACGTGGACGGTGTATGTGCCCGGACTTAGCGTGGCGGACCCGTGCACCGGCGAAGCGATCACTCCCGAAATTTATCTGGAAGGCGAAGGCTTGCGGCCTGAGCGCGAGACTGTCGAGCTTGGTGGTGAGTCCATTTGGAACATCACGGTGGTTGTGAATTCCGTTTGCAAGCTGCAAGAGAATCGGCCGTGCATTGACGCTGACGTCACCGTTGGACCCGGGCACGCTTTTTACGACAAGGCGTATGGAAACCCCACCACTAAACTTACTTTGGCCATGGCACCACTTTTGGACGAAGATCCGCCGGATGATTTGGTGATGACGGAGACGACGTATCGCCGCATCTACGATTACGCCAAGTGCGCAGCTACCACTGAAGGTGCAGGCAACAACTGCTTGGCCAACGGAAAGTTTACCGACGACGATCGAAAGCGGTGGGCAGCGATTACGAATGCGTACATTGGAGGTCTTGCTTCGGTGATGGGCAATGCGTACGACGATTATGGCATTAAGTCGATGCAAGGACACGCGGATGTGTCGTCCGGAGGCGAATACTGCCGGTGGCAATTTACTGAGCATCGGCGCCCGATGGGGGATTGGAACGTAAGCCATCCCGTGTTTACGTTGCCGTGCGCCGACAAGTGCGAGGGCGTTGTGCTATCCCGTTTAGGAAAGGAAGCGATGAAACGCATGGGCGATTGTGGTAAAAATAGGAACGATGCGAAAGGGGGCATCAGTCAGAAATTTGAACGCTCGTACATGGAGTGGTGCTTTGGAAACAAGGCCATCCGAGCACGACATTCAGAAAACGCAGGTCTTGTGAACAATCGTGTCGATTTGTTTGAAACGGCGTTCAACTACACCGAATACCAGCGATTGTTGGATTTGCAGAAGGAGCATCCGTACTTGCAAGCCGAGCTGTATGCCTGGAAGTCGCATCGTGCAGAGGGTGGCGACACCTCGCCATTCAACCGATTGATGCGACTTGGGGTCCACAATCCAGACCACGTGCACACCGACCCGTACATGCTGACAGATACAATGCTTACCGAATTTATTCGGCCGCTGCGGCACGGAGAGGTGATGTTTACGCAGGAGGGATGGGCGGCGTTTAATGCGTATGTTGACGGGTTTTCGGGTTCCAGGCCTACGTTGATTGATAAAGACCCGGGTCATTTGTTTTGGATGAAGCCGTCAGCAATGATTGACGGAGATTTGGATAGCAGCGACTTACAGCGACAAATTGATAAATTTGCTGCGTTTTCAGAGAACGATGCAAATATTTTCAAGTATACAAAACAGAACGATCCACTACTACAGAATTACCTGGGCAACGAGGACTCGTATGTGGCTTCCACAAATCGATCGCGGGTTTTTGCGTGGGCCTATGTCTACGAAGCTGGGCCGGCGCCCGCTGTTGGGGAGTTTGAAAATCCAGTGGAAGAGTTTCGCAACAATGACCCGTATCCCATCCCGTGGCACGGATTTAGTGCCCATTGGCAGCACAAAAACTCGGCTCCGTACGACGACTCGCGGTACCAAACGTACGCCAATCCACGTTTTGCGTGTCGATGCAAAGAAAGCAGCCCCCATCGGCAACCCAGTTCAAAGTTGTTTCCAAGCGCCAACCCCGTGCCACAAAATGATCAACATGATCACGCGAATCAAATTTACAATTTAGCTCCGAATTTTTACAAACAATGTTGCACGATTGACGATTCTGAAGCATGGCATAGCATTCGATCCGTCGAGGAACAAAGCCAACGCTACTTTACGCCCGGTATCATGAATCAAGATGTTCAGGATAGAGCATTTTCGATGAAATCACTGAGCAAACAATATGCGGAGCAACTTTCAAAACCGTTGGAACCCAATACTTTTTTTACGACCTTTATTTACCAAAGTGTTTTTGGAACAAAATCCGTTAAAGATAAGTCCACTCTTGGGGTCACACGCCAATTAGAAGCCGTTTATGCTCATAACTACGATCATTTGCAGGCAGAAACTTTGCGACTTACTGACAACGTTGGTGACGATCGTGATGATCAATATTCAGAGGCAAGGTTACTACTTAACAATGCGCGCAAGGAAATAGTGCGTCTGTCAATGCAAGTGTCAAATGACTTAACATTTTTACAAAACATGGCAATGCATCGAATGTTGCGTATGCCGTACGCAAAATACTGCCAGTACAATAACGGCAACCCGGAAGACTGCGAGAACACTGGTACGTGTCACCGAGATTCGGTTTTGAAGAGCTTTCTAGTGCCTAATCCATATCAAGACACAACAACCACCTTCATGGCAACATTGTTTCAATGTGAACAATACTGCGAAGCAACGCTATTGTGTGGCGCGTGTTCGATCTACAAATCTGGAACAGTCTGGCGGTACCAAGCAATCACGGCGTGTGGCGCGCTTGAAACCACTGCCAAAGCCGACGAAGCAATTACATTGCAGATTGTTGGAGTTTCTATTTCGCTGCACAGCTTCAGGGAACGCAACGTCCAAGACGGCTTGTACTGCGACGGGCCTGGTGGCGGAGAGTACGCGCTCTTTCGAGAATTTGTGGGGCTTGAGGCTGGCAATGCATATCAAGCAGGGTTAGTTGCAAGCCTGGAACGATGCGAAGACTTTTGTCTGAAAAGCAGCAAAAGATGCGAGGCGTGCAGCTGGAGTAGAGAAAACGGGGAAGTTTACATGAATGGGTACGCTCAGTGCTTTACAACTCAGGTGCTGAACAATGAACTATACGACGACAAGGGGTATCGAGGAAGCGGGGGTCTGCAGCGACATGTGGATTCCGGTATAAATCCAGGCTTGCCGACGTTGTCGTACATTTACAACGGTTTTGATTTTTCGGCGGGCGAGCTCAAGCTCGTTGAAGCAACACATATTGTGTACGGCAACAACAATCCAAACAGGCGAGTTTTTTACGTTGCTGTTCCGTGTGGCGGCGAGTCCTTAAGGATAAAACAGCTTCAGTACATTGCGCGTATGTGGCTGGAGACTACCGCGCCATATAAAATTGTTGATGTGGATTGGATTTTCGCTGGTAACTATTTGCCTAGTAGGCTGAACCCGTTTCCCGATTTAGTTCAAAACAAGCTGACAAAAGCGCGGTTCGAAAGGGCATTCAAGGTTTTTGGGGCATGTGGGGTAAATCCGTCTCACTTGCCCAGCGGCGACGGTCCAACCAAAACAAACTTTTTTGGAGATCCCTGGCCGCCATATGGTGCGTCCGACGGTAGTCCGTTGCCAACGTTCTGCGTCGATACAAACTGTGATTTAGGTGGAGTTGTGTCTATTGCGAACATTACAAACTACAAAGACTTGGAATTATTTCAGTACAAGGAATTTCGACAAGCCATAGTGCAGCCGCCGTCGATAAAACCAACCAATGTAAAATATCGGTGGGTAGATCACTACAGCGGCGTCACAGACGGCCCTCCAACGCAGTGTGGCCCCCTCACGACCGAGTATGACGTTCTTCGTGCCGACACAACGACCAAGTCTAAAGTTGACGCTACGTCGCCGCGAGGAAACGAAAAAGCGGCCCATTATCCGCAGCAGTTTGCAGTTACTGCTGTTCGCATGTCCATGTGCACGACCCCAAACGCCGAAATGCCGCCAAATCCAGAGCTGGGTGGAATTTCGATGCCATTACCGCCACTCTTGGCCGAACGCAAAGTGGGCACAAACAGCCCGGCGATACCAAAAGACTACGTTGGGCGGCCTTACTACGCCCACGTACCAAAGGATCCGATTCCCGATGCATGCGATTGTGGCCACGCGATGCCAATCTATGCCTGCCAGGCTTTGACAGAAGTCGCGGGCTTTAATTTGTTAGGGTCTGGCATCATCGGGGATACCGTTGTGCCCGAAACCGCTGTGGTGATTTGCGGGTGGTCGTGGGACAAGCCTCCGGCTGGTAGCCGAAACATTGGATTGTTCATGGGGTCAATGCGCTCGCCCGTGCACATTATGGAGCGGGATCCTCTTGGCGACGACGACACTTCAGACTCGGATTTGGTGTCGTTTTACCTGGGCGACAGTGCTCCGCGGTTGCCTCAACTGAAGCAGCTTATTGAGAACTTGGGCGGGCAGCACGACTTTGACCCCTCAAATTTGGATCCTGAAAATGGTTATCCCGGTTACATGTCGCCCAACCGAAAGGTTTTCATTACTCGGTTTGACGGGACGTGCTTACGAGCGCCGTACGGCCGGATACACCGCAACAACCTGAGTCCGGAGTTGCGTGCCAAGTATTACTCGTACAGCGATCCGTTTGTTAATGGCGGCCTCAGTCCCTCGGCAGACGAAGCAATCCTAACGTACTGCGAGAAGTCTGAGGGCAAGTATCAGTACTGCACCAACGATGCCATGACAATTGATGAACGTGATCAGTGGTGTCGGTACCACACCGATCCGGACGGCCGAGAAATCATTTCGATCGGGCACTCCATCGAAGCGCGCAACAAAAACAATGCAAACCCAACCTCCGTGTGCAGGAACGATGGCGGCCACCTAACATGCCTGTACATTCCCCTGGATCCTGTGCAGCCAACCATCGACCGCATTTTTTTGGTGGCCGACGAAGTGCTTGTAGAGGCGCCGATTACTATTGTGGTTGCGCCGTTCAACTTTACCACCCTCCAGAACATTCAGGTTAACGTGAGGCAAACCAAGACGGCCAGCCAACGATCGGTGTACGACGTTTCGGCCTTTGATGGCGAAGTGCCCGATACGACGCACGAAAACTTTGGGGCCGCGGCGTACCAGGCCCCGGAACGCGCGATGGAAGTGATTGCCGACATTTCGCAAGCCGACAACGTGTCTGAGGTGATGGGCGCATTGCAGCAAATTCACGACTTTGTGGACTCGTTCAGAGAGCACCAGGCTCACCGCGAACGTAGAACGCACTGCCCCGAGAACTCGGTGCCTGGGCCTCCAAAGATTGGCGGCAAGCTGCGCACAAACTATGGGTGTTATCCCACGGTAACGTTGGCGCCGCTGATTTTGGAGCGCGGCATCGTGATCGATCGCCCAGACGTAACAATTACCCCAGGGGTCGGACAAATAATTCACACTACCGCAGATGACGAAATTGTGCCTTCGCAGTCTACGTGCACTATTTTTATTGTCAGCAAACCAAATTTTGTGATTGAAGGCGAGTTGGGCATCAGCGCAAAAGACTGCTCCGCGGGCGATCAGCACGAACGCATTCCACTTCGGTTTTCGGGGCAAGATGTGTCGGGATCGACCGCTGTCCTAAAGCCGGACTACGACGATGAAAACGGCGACAGCAACGGGCAGCTGGCCGCCGCGGTGTCGTTTTTGGGGTACGACCGCTTCACCGGCGTGCTGTCGGGGTACAAGCTCAACGTCACCGACGTCAACATTACGGTCGTTGGCATGGGAAACAATCAATTTACGCTCAAGTTTGCGGGCGTGCTCGCGCGGGTGTACGGCGTGGCGCCCAGCGTAATCGATTGCACCGTAAAGTGCGTCGCGATGGCGCAATACGCAGAAGCTGGCGACGGAGATCAAATCTCTGGCGGGGATCACGCAACGCTGATTGACATTACGTCGGTGACTGGGCAGCTGGCCCACAACGAGCGCCGGCTGCTCGACGACTCGGATGGCGGGCGGCAGCTATTGATAATAATATGGTTCTCGGTGGCGGCCTCTCTGGCCGCTGCGCTCACCATCAATTTTCTCATCCCAGAATATCAGATAAGCGATTCGACGGAGGAGGCATCGCCTTCGATGCGCCCTTTGTCGCCAGCGTTCTCTGCGCGTCGCGTCCGAGGAAAGGACGCCGTGTAATATTGCTCGTGCTACGCTTAGGCGGGGCGACCACGCTTGTTGCATTGTTTTTAGAAGTTGTGTCGCTTTCGCTCATATAATTGCCTCGCCCCCGTTGTCGCCGCAAAATCGCATTCGATACGAGCACAACAATCAACGGCACTGAGATCGCCAACACAATCCACGCCCACACCGGTACGGCCGGATCCTTTGCTGTGGCCGGGGGCGGAAGCACGTCTCGGATTTCGTCCGCTGTTGCGGGAGGATACTGCGGCGGCGGAGCGGGGATGCGCTTCCACATGTCGCCAAAGGCGGTGTCGTGAGGCATAAAGTGCAGCTTGCGCTCTTGGGCATAGATCGTGAGCGTTGCAATGGTCGCTGGATCGCACTTGCAGCGGCAAATGGACGACGCCACTACGCTGGGGTCGAGGCAATCGGTTGGCGTAAACTCGGAGCACAGCACTTCGTGGAATGTAATCTCCCCGGGGCGGAGGATAGAACCCGTCTCATCCTCGGGACAAATGTCGGGCACATCGTGCACCCGCACCACGCCCGCCTCGCACTCTGCGTGGTACGAAATGTTTGCAACGGTTACCTCCAGCGCCGACGCGTTGGGCACTGTAATGCGACCCCCGGACCAGTAGCCCGCGTAGTCGGCCTCGCAATACGTCGAAAGCATCGGCGTAAAGTCGCCAGCCCGGTACTCGTGGCACGGCGGCACTGCGCACGACGCTGGTTCCGAGGTTCCGTCGTGGGGCGGCAGGCAGTGCGTTCCGTTTGAAAGAGGCAGATCCTCCGTGCACGTAAAGAGCGCATCGTTGCTAAAGGCGACTTCCGACAGCGTCGTTTGCGCAAAGGCTTGGGGCGCGGTGTAATTGTGGCATTTTGATGCACCACATGATTCCGTGCGCGAAACTTCGCGCAGCCCGCAGACCATCCTGGCATTCATAACCAACCTCGATGCATTGTACGTTTCAGGAGTAGAGGGCAACGAAAACAGCTCCGGGAAAAAGGTGTTGTTGAGACCCCAGCACAAAATTTGGCCATCCGAGTCGCGCACGGCGCAGCTGACCGCAGCGGCAATCGAGACGCCGCGCGCGGCGCCCAAAGATGGGGGTACATCCGTCTGACCATGCGAATTGCTTCCCGAGCACACCACCAGTTTATCCGAGGCGCGAATCGCGCACGCAGTGTCGGTATCCAAATCGAATTCAACAACTGCATCGGTAGTAGGTAACGGCGGCGCCTGCGAGCCAGAGTTGAGCGGCACCAACATAGCGTCGCCGCTGGCGTCGACAACCATCGCCGCCCAGATCGCATGGACCGCTGGTCGCAGCTGCACTATATCAAACGCGGCGCTGTCTGCGGTGCTGTAGTACTGCTTAACCCATGCTTCGGACGCGTTTACGTTGTTGGGATTACCCCAGCAAACAACGGTGGGTGGGGAGCCTTCCAGCACCACGCAGCTGGACGACGACCCGACTGCAAGTTTTTCGGGGGTGCCAATAAAAGTCGGAACCGTACTTTGGCCGGAATAATCTGCTCCCCAGCATACCACCTCCGATTCAACGGTAAAAGCACACGTGTGAAAACTGCCGGCGGAAATGGAAATCGCCGTGGCTCGCAACCCAGGCGGGACAGAAAGCTGGTCAAAGTCAAAACTGCTTATATTGCCCCAACAAATCACTTCCAACGACGGCTTAATTGCACACGCATGGTAGAAACCAATGGCGACATCGACCACGTAATCGAGGTCAGGGTCCGACTCGAGATCAGTCCTGCCCCAACACGTCATTGCGTACAGCTTTGTTTGCAGTCTATGCGACTCGAGCAAGTGGTTGCAGTGACACTGGCAGTCTTGGTTTCGGTTGCACTTTAAAATGTCCCACGTGCTGCACAGGCTTTCGGACACGTAGCTGCTTTCCGTGCCTGACGGTCCGGTTGCCGTCGTAATGTACTTGCCCCGCTCGCTCGGGTCCGGGGTGCACAGCTCCGGTGGCGTGAAAAAGCATTGGCTGCCTCGAGCAAACGCGCGCTCTTCCGAGCAGTATGGGTGAGGTGCCACCGCGGACACAACCGCAATGGAATCCGATCCGCATCGCCCAGTCGTGCTGAGGGCATCGTCTTCGACGCCCCACACCAACCCGCTGTAGAGCTTGCAAATGCTAATCCCATCAGTATCGGTGCCCTCTTGCGCAAAGTGGGTACAGCGTTCGTGCAGCTCGCACCGCACTGCGCATTCATCGAATTCTCCAATGAGGCGCGTCGTCTCCATTGGCCCTTCGATAAAGCGCTGTCCGCTTGTTTTAAGGTCGGCGGCGCGGCATCGCGAGGACGCTACAGATCGGTCCTCGATGCACGGAATTTGCGGTTGGCTGTACTCAAAGAACAGATGCTCGCCGTTGTCAATCGGAACCGAAAAGGGGGTCGGGCACTGCCACCCGTGCACGGACAAAAAGCGGCCGTGGTACCCGACCACTTTGTTGGTTGCCGCGACCAGCACCTCGCCGTCTGTCTGCCCCGCGGACGAATCGTACGCGTGCAGCTCGCATTCGCCGGTGCTGAAGTCATATGTATAAAATGAGCACGACTAGGTTGTGGTGCACGCGGCGCAGCACACATCATTTGACGTTGCTACCAGCGTCGCCAGTGGCGTGGTCCAAACGGTCGAGGTGCTGAGCGCCGCGTCGTTGCACACTACGCAGTTTGAGTCGCGGATGGCGGAGCAACCGCAAAGATTTGACATTGGCGCAGTGGTGTTATTTAACTCCTTATCGTGTTGCTCAGCAATCCACTCGCACTGGCCTGTGCTAAGGAGCGCAGAGGTGGTCCAAATTGCTTCGCTAACCAAAAAGCACGCTATAATATCACAAGCGCGCATATTGGGTTTGGCACTTTTCATTACCTCCCGGATATAATCATGGAAGCACTAGCTCACCTACCGCCCGAAGACCAGGCTTTGGTGATGCAATCTATGGTTGAGTGCGAGCAGAGAGTTGCTGCGCTCGAGGCCGAATTAGCATCGTACTTTACTGATCCAGAAAGAATCCCTGATCCACCAACTCTTCTACAAGCCCCGAGGGCATCACAAACCAAGCTGGGGAATCTCCGAGGCAAGTTGACAGACGCATTCTCATGGCTCTGTACCGCTTTTCGAGGTCCGTGGCATTCAACGGACGCGAAAGCTGTGGAATGCGATTGTAGTACGCCACCGAAATTGTCACGGCGGCCGCAAAGATCATAGCGTATTTAAGCGCCTTTTCGGTGAACGTGGCAGGATGGTCGCTGCAAAAGGGGTCGTACGTGCCACGCGGAATCGGGCTTATGTCGTCAACAAATGTAGTGGCATCCTCGAGTGTGGCTAGCGAGTCCCAATCGCATAGCATAAAGGTGTCCTTAGAAGAATCACCTAAAATGTTTGCCATCTTAAAGTCAAGCATAATTACGCGGCATCGTTGCAGCTCGGCTATTATGTTGTCTAGCCAGGTTGAGAGGGCCCGCATCTGCTCCTGGGTTGGGCGGTGCCAGTCAGGTTGTTTATCAAGAGACGTGATAAACGGACTGTATGGCATAGAAATTGCCGATACCGATTTCCCACGCAGCCGCATTGTGTCGATATCAACATCTATTGCAAGTGCGCTTTGGTGCTCGTGCAGCGCGCGCTTGACCGATTCAAACTGAACCAGTTGATCGCATTTTACCGACGGCGCCACCAAATCAAACGGCTTGTACGCCCTTTGTCCAAGTTGAAACACGGTGCTATATGCCCCCTTACCCAGAACTGAAAACTGCATTACAGTTAGTTGGCAATTGTATAATCAATCAACGCATATATTTCAACCCCGGGCGTCTTTTCCATTTCCTTAGTTACAAATGTCGACACCACCCCCGCGGAAACGGGCTCGAACCGACAATGCGACAGCGTGCACGCAAGCAACTGATCGAGCGCTAAAGCTGCTCGCAGAAATGCGCGATCCGAGGTTTTCGGAAACCGAAGAGCAAACGTGCGTGATCAACGGATGCACCCTTAAGGGATTCGGCGGCGCGCCGGCGATAGAGGCATTTGTGGCAAATGAAGCCTATGCAGGTGAATCTGGAAGCTTTTCCCTCGCGCTTGTGCTTGACAGTGGCCCCGACTTGTCGTGTTCAATGGTCGACCATCTCAACGCCGTGGCGATTGTACTTTTGTTAGGATACACTCACTCGGGAAAGTGGAATGAGCTTTTCCGAAATACGGTGTGCCTGTTTACACCGGAACAGCGAAGTTCACTGGCATTATACGTGCGATGCGGTATTGAGCGACAAACCGTGCGGATATTAAGTGCGGCTGGCGCGTCGTGGTTGGTGATTGAAGAACTGGGCCGCGTTGCGTCGGATCCGGATACGTACGACGACAATCTGCGCGAAGCACTGATGTCGGGCGTGGCGGCGGTTCACGGCAGATTTTTGGGGGCAGAAAGCGGCTCGGCAGTTTTGGTGGTGGATAGCGTGATGACTGAAACGCCTCGGATTGTGGTGTGTGATGCGGTTAACGTAATTTGCACATTGGTGGAGCACAGCAGCCCGGCGTTGATGACTGATGTATGGATTGACGAATTTGCAGGCACAAACGGGAAAAGGTCGGGTTCGCTGTTGTCGTTGGTCCCAAACTCTGGCTATACAAACAGTGGGCGGAAAACTACGGCCGGCAAATTGGCGATGATAAAGCTGCAAGAGGCCATGAGTGCGTACAAGAAGACCAAGGCTGACGTGGTAGCGTTAATGTGTGCCCACGACAAGCTAATTGAAGCGGCAAGTGCAGAGCACGCCGCAGAGGTTGCAGTGGTCAAGGCAAGGGAGCAGGCCAAGGTTTGGGTTGGTTTAATACAACCAAAATCTACACGAACAAAGCAGCGTGAACTGACTAAGCTGGAGAGCAACAAGCATCGCGACGCCGACGTGACTGCACGACGTTTGGCGGCGTGTCGGGAAGAAATTCGCGCGTATGCTGTGTTAATTCAGACGTGGTGGAAGTTTCAACAACTGACGGACGAGACAATAACATTGCTGTGTGAACAAACACAGATCAGCGCACACAAAGCATTAAGCACGGTGCTGGAATCGTACGGAAAAGGCGTTCGCCTCTTTGAAAATCAAGATGGCGACGCAGCTCGGGACATATTGAAAAGAGTCGATGAAGTGACTTGAGGATAAATTATTGATTTTTTGCAACGGGTTGCAGGGTTCCTAATTCGTGGATTTTATCCGTAATATATTGTTTTACCGCAGGGTTGACGTTGAAAGGTTCAGTTGCAAAAATTCCTTCTTCGTCGGAATTATATTTTACAGTTGTGTAGTTGTGTTTTTCGAGCAAAGACTCTATTTCAGAAATGTTCTTGTTGATTCGCTTTGTGGTTTGCGGAATCAAAGTTTGGTAACCATCTTCATCTGCGGAGTTTAAGCTTGTGCAAACACCAGCTGCGCGGGGAAAGTCTGGTTGGCCTATAAAGTTGTTTGGTCTAATTACGGCGTTTCCACCTCCCGGGTTTTTTGTAAGGTGATCCTGAACATTGTCATTGAAAATAAACAGAGTTTGGTCTGAACCTGGTTGTGAAATTTCAAATGAAAAATCACCGGGTTTGCCTAATCCTCGAAACACGCTCGGGACAATATTTATTTCTGGAGTGGCTTTTGAAACTAAACCAGCAGCAGCTGCGGTCCTTGTCACATTTGTGATTCGATCTCTAATAAATTCGATTTGACTGATTAACTCTTGTTTTCTTTCTTCATTCGTAGTCTTTGATACTTGATTTTGTAGTTCGGCAATTTGGTTTTTGTACTTTCTTATAAATGTTTCGTCTTTTCGTCGTTGAAGAGCTTGAAAGGATGGAGTTGCATTTATTTGATCAAAAGTTCTTTCGCTGGAATGCTTACTTTCATATTGTTTAGCAAATGCATCTACAAAACTTTTAAATGTATCCGAAGGTGTAAAATTCAGTTCCCCCCTACGTTTACGGCTAACCCTTTGTTGTGATTGGGTCCGTTTAAGACCTCGTCGGTGCCCTGCGGGGTGTTTTATTGGCGACTCAGACAATGTTTCTTTTAGGTTTTGAAGTTTTGCTTCAATTGATTGATCCGTTTTTGATTGGGTGCCAAATTGTTGTTGTGTATATGAAACCCTCAAATCGTTGTACATACCGTTTTCAATAAAAAACTTTAACGTTTTGCGAGACGTAAAGTCAAACAATACTGGTAAAACCAATGTTTTAGGCGCTGGTGGTGCTTGAATAGTCATGCGCCTTTTTGGTTCGTTTGTTTTCCCTGGTCGTACAACAGGAATCAAAAATGGCTCTGATGAAGAGGAGGGAAAACTCAAATCGAGCAATAATTTTGAAAGCTGTGTCTTTTCAGAAAATTCATCCATTTTTTGTAAATAAACTGCTTCGGAATCTGAGTTATATGTTTTTTCCGCTAAATTAATTATGGTTGAAACATCATACAAAATAACAAACCCGTCGGCCGCACGATAGTTTTGAATAAACGTTGCTATATCTTGGTCAGTCGCTTTACACCCTGAAGAATCGTCATTTTTGATTATTACGTCAAACTTGTATCGTCCACGGAATTTGTTTATTTCGACTTGGTAAGCATTTGCAAATTTGGCGTCGCCTGCGCTCGCCTTTCCGGGTTGTAAAGCGGGGCCAATAAAAAAAACTTCAATTTCTTCCAACACTCGAGAGTCCTCTTTCATAAAAAAAAATCTTTTAAACTTTTCTGGCGATTTTACGGTTGTATTAGTTGCGCACAACACAGCTACTCGGATTTTTCTGCGTTCAAGTACGACACGTGGTTCGGCCGGCGCCCCCGTATCTTGATGCTCCGCAAGCGAAATTAAAGTGCTTACGTTCAATAAAAGAAGGTCTATTGTATTGTTGGTCACTGTAGAAAATTCCTTTTTTTCCATGTCTAACAGTTTAATAATTTGATCGTTCAATTGCGTTGCTTGTAGTTGTAAGTTATCCGTAAACGTATTGTTGTGAGAGGACAAAGTCTTTGAAAGAGTTTGCAGCGTTTTTTGTAACCTTTCATATCGTTTTGTATCATAGTCAGGTTCGCCAAATGATTTAAGCAAGGTCTCCAATCTTGTTTTGTTTCCAACATCAGCTTGTGGTTCTGGGGCAGGCGTTGCTTTAGCTGCTGCTGGAGAGCTAGCCGTCGGTTTAGGTGCCTCGGACGACAAACCTAAAGTATCGATAGCTTTGTCTCGCCAATCTCTTATTGTAATTAGTTTTCGTGTTTGTGGATCAGTTCGTATTGCCTGATCTACATGCAATTGTATAGTATTTTTCTTAACTTTTTTGGTTGCAAATCCGTTTTTACTTTTGTCCCAAAAGCACACAATTGCATTGTCTCCCTCGATTGAAACGACAACTTCCATTTCTGCGTTTTCTTGGTAAGTATTTACATACGCCAAAATTTGGCCGTCCCACAGCGGGGTTGCTAATTTTAAAAGTGATTTTTTGATTTGATACTGTTTTACCGGCTCACTTTGTATTACTTGAACTGTTAACGGAGACATATTAATTACTCGAACTTTTTCCATGTTGTCGACATTATGCCATACTATGTGTTTGACGTTTTCTAGTTTCAAACGTAACAAAGCGTCGACTTGTTGAATTGTTCGATTAAAATATACCAAAATATTATTAGCTTTGTTTAAAAACTCGTCCGCGGATTCGATATTATTGTCACATTGGAGTAATGCAGCAAGTGCAACTGTTCGTAATTTGTAAATACTTGCGGATAAAACGTCAAGTGATTCTTCAGGAGGAAGAGTCGGTTGAGTTAGTTTTGTAAATTTGTTTCTTCGTATGAAATTGCCGTCTTCAAACTCAAATGCGCGTTTTGTTCGTGTTCTACCATCTCCAACGGCTGCAAAGCACAAAAATTTACAGCACAAATACCATACAGCATCAGGACGTGAATCTGAGCTGAGGGTGCGTACCAACTGGTCATATTCCAACAGAAATTTTTGAAAAATGATTTCCTGTCTATGCTTTAAGTTTGATTTAAAACGGGGGTCCAAAATTCGTTCACCGACATTACCCAGGTGCTCAAAGCGATCGTCGTAAACATACTGTGGAGGGTATGCACTTTGATCGTATGCATATGCATACGGATTTAGTTGTCTCTCATCTGAAATATCATATGATTATTCCCATGGAAAAAATGTGCCGAGTTGAGGCAAAGGATATTCATTTGCGATTAAATCTTTAACAGATATGTAAGGTATGCTACCGTTTGTTGGCAAAGCGTGTACATCAGGATGTACCCGATAGTCAAGCAGGGCGTGAATAATATTTTTTCGAAATTCATCCGGATTAAAGTCGGGAATGTCAACTCTTTCCACTACATACGTTTCTTCTACTTGATTTTCAAGGCTTTTATTTAAGAATTCTGTGACAAAGTGCAACACAAACACACCACAATCTTTTAGGTTTGGCTGCTTTGGGAAGTCATACCTAAAAATGTGTAAAATTTTTTTAAGAGAATCTGTTCCATCAAATGAAAACCCAAACCTTTTTAAAATTTCTTTTATTTCATTTATCCTTTCTTCGTCGATTGTAGATAGCGAATCATAAATGTGTAACGTTTGTAAAAAGGTGTCAACAATGAAACATATCCAATGAGATTCGCCTATATTTTGCGGAAAAACTAAAAACCGATTTTCTTCAATTATAGATTTAGTTCTTGGGGTTAATCTTTTGTCTCTTACAAATTCTGGTCGAAGTGAAGTAAAACAAAACACTTTAAAGGTTTTAAAATGGTGATCGTAAAATTCCTTTAAAAACTTCAAGTATGTGTTTATGGCGGTGTCATCAAGGTAATAAAAAGAATTAAGTAAACCCAACTTATCAGGATGAGGATAAATTCTCAAAAGAACATTCAAGGGGTAGTTGTACACCTGCAACCCAGCAGTCACAAAGCGATCTTGTTTTTTGAGGCGCTCAAATAAAACATCGCGCGCGGTCATTTTTATTGAAACAATTTTATAATGTTTTACGCGATATACTCAAAATCACTTTTTTTTCTATTAGATTGCAGCGTGTCATGGTACAGCTTTCTCGGTGTACTCTGGGGGTGGCGGCGGTGGAGCTGATGCGGGCACCTTTTCCTGCAAAGCTGCTTTGTTATTTTCTGGTTCTTCGTGTGGTGGCAGAAAAAAGTCCGCCCTAAGCATCAAATACAACTTGTTGTTAATCCAGATATCCCTGGCCTGCATGGTGTCGTACCCAAAGATACGATCAAAATAGTAGTTGATCACACCAAGTCCGACCACCAATGCCGCCGCTCCACCAAGGCCGATGGCAAGCGTATCCATGTTGTCTTCGTCTGTCGACGGTTCATCTACGCCGACGTTGTTGCTCTGGCCAATCACCGTGAGGCCCAAAAAGAGGTGCAACGAGGTCTTTGCAATCATCGACAGGTAAATGTACCAGCGCTCTCGACGATCACTTTCCATCGGCATGAACATATCCCAAGCGTACACGGCCGCAAAGCTCGAAAACAAGATCACGACGACAACGGAAAAGGCAAACACAAACTTGGGCGCAGTTCCGGTTCCGGGCTCTTTGTCTTTTGTGATGGCGTGTGACGCATAAATCACCGGGATCATTGTCGGAATAAAAAGCAAAAATAGCAGCGCGATGGTGGTTACGCGATAATAGCTCATTGTTTTGACTCCGCCGCAGTCGCGCCGGCGCTCAAGGATACCTGCAAACACCAGTAGCATCGCCAGTAGCGTCGG
>PBMP01000050.1 GCA_002722705.1 Pseudobdellovibrionaceae bacterium
AGCAAAGAGGTTGATCGTCAGGTGAGATTGCAAATCTCCTGGATTTTTACGCTCAATTCCTCTTGCTTTTTTACAGGCGATTCTGGAGGCGCTTTGGTTGATGTTGAAACTAAAGAAATTATCGGTGTTCACTGGGGCACTTGGGTTACGATCATGTCAAAGGTATCTTTACCTTCGTTGAGTTTCGCCACATCCTTTGCAGTAAGTGAAAACTTTCATTTCGTTAAATCCCATCTTGGCGAAGTCGATTGGTAATCTGGGGTTCGAATCTTTTATCTTTTTAAAAGCAGTCTCAAAACACTGTTTTCTTTAATAATTTCAAAGAATTGCCGCCGTCAAGGCATGCGATGCGTTAATGGCGGAGAGGGTGGGATTCGAACCCACGGTACGGTTACCCGCACGCCGCCTTAGCAAGGCGGTGCATTCGACCACTCTGCCACCTCTCCGGACATTTAGAAAAAACGGTGTGGGTCGATAGACTCACCTTTATAGCGAAGTCTTTTGTTGAAATCTACCCTGGAGCGTAAAATTAATGTTGTATTATTTTAGTCTAATTTAAAAGATCAATTTGACAGAAAATAAAACGACAGTTAGACCCGACGCATCACTAACGATATACCAAAAGGGGGTACGGGATATGATGTTTTTAATTTTGTTAGGGGTCGTCGGTTTAGGAATTTATGGACTTTACAGAGTTTCAAATCAACCTTTTGATTCTGAAGCGGCTTTAGCTCAATCTACTCAAATGATTCCAATAGAATCTGCGATTGAGGATTTAAGTGTTACTCTTCATCAAATTCAGTCTGAAGCTATTGATTTAAGTTCAAAGGATTTAGGTGGTCATTTAAGTCGGTTTTTAAATTCTGAATTAGCTCGTTTTAGAGATTTAAGGAAATCAGTGATTTTGAGACTAGGACCTACGGATGGTTCAGAAATTTTAGTGATCGTCGCACGAGTGGAAGCTTTAATTCAGTCTTGTATGCAACGTTTGAAATTAGAAGAAATGACCGAGGCATTATGGATTCTGACTCAAGCAGTGGATCAAGCTGATCATGGGTTTAGTCTGGTCCAAAAGTGGAGTAAGCCACCTGAAGGGGATCTTGATTTGAGAGCGGAATATATGGAGTCTGTAATTTCATGAAATCTATTTGGAGGGCGTGGACAATCCAGCTTTACTCTGAATTTGATGATTTATGTTATCAGTATCGATTGAAAGATTTTAAAAAACCAACGATTGAAATTGCTCAGCTCAGTTCAATATGGGGAGATTATGATTCTTCTACAAAGATGATTCGTTTGTCAGAGCGGTTGTTTAATGATTATCCGTGGCATTGGGTGATGGAAGTTTTTAAACATGAACTTGCTCATCATTATAGTGAAACTGTTTTTAAAAAATCAGATGGGCATGGTCCTTATTTTCAGAAAGCATGCGAAAAATTAGGGGTATATTCACTTTTTCGAAGAGCTCAAATTGATTTAGAGAATAAGCCACTTCCCGAGTGGAGGTCTGAGTCAAAAAGAGAAGAAGAAAATGCACTTTATAACAAAATTGAAAAATTACTTTCTCTTGCTCAGTCCAGTAACGAACACGAATCCGCTCTTGCGATGAAAAAAGTAAGAGAGATTTATCAAAAGTATCATATTAAAAAAATTGAAAAACAAATTAAGTCTGATTATGTGTTTTCTGTGATTCATTTTAAAACGAAACGTTTTGAAAGACACATTAAAATGATTGCATCTATTGTTCAGAATTATTTTTTTGTAGAAGTTATTTATTCACATCAGTACGATCCAAAAACTCAAAATTCTTATAAAACAATTGAGCTTTTAGGAACACGAGAAAATGTACTTATGAGTGAGTATGTTTTTCATTTTTTAAGAAAAACTTTAGATTCTTTGTGGCGAGGACAAAAAAAAACTGGAGTGATTGCAAAACGATCTTTTTTCGAGGGTGTATTAGTTGGGTTTGAAGAAAAATTAAAATTGCAAAATAAAGAATTAGAGACGAATCATTTGAATCAATCGCTGATTGTTTTAAAAAATGATCCTATTTTGACGGAATTTACAAAAGAAAGATTTCCACGGGTTTCTTATCAGTTTTCCTCTACGCGGAGACGTTTTGATGTACAAAGTTATGAGTCTGGTCATAATAAAGGAAAAAATCTTTCTATTTACAGACCGATAGATAAAAAAGATTCTTCAGAGATCAAATATTTAAAGTAAAATCTATTTTCTCTTCGAATACTTTCAGTTACTCTATAAAAGATATGAATCGAAAATATTTTTTTTGCGTAATTTTATTACTTTTGTCTTCTTGTGAAAAAAAAGAATCGGTAAAAAACTACATTTATATTATAGGTGATGGCATGGGACCTCAGCAATTAGGACTTCTTTGGTCTTATGCTAAGTACGCAGCTTCCTCTCCTTATTCAGATAAAGAAACATGGTCAGAAAAAATGATTAAGGAAAGTCGGATGACTTTATCTTTAACGAATGCGTATCATGTATTAACAACAGATTCTGCAGCTTCTGCTACACAAATGGCAAGTGGGAAAAAAACACGACCTGAAATTGTCGGGGCAGATTATCAAGGAGATTCTGTTGAATCTATTTTAGAAATTGCAAAGAGCAAAGGACTTAAAACAGGTTTAGTTTCTGATACTCGCATGACTCATGCGACTCCCGCAGGTTTTGGTGCGCATGAAGTTCATAGAAAAATGGAGAATGAAATTGCTTCTGATTTAATTGAAAATAAAATTGATGTTTTGTTTTCTGGAGGGATTCGGCATTGGATTCCTAAAGATATAAAAAAAGAAAGAAATCATTTTGAAGAATTAAAGGTAAAAACATTTAATCGATTTAAAATTAAATCAAAAAGAAAAGATAATCGGAATTTATTAAAAGAAGCTGAAGAAGTTGGTTATCAAGTAGCATTATCAAAAAGTGATTTAAAAAAAATTAAAATGACCCCTGTATTAGGTTTGTTTTCTTTTGGGTCTATGCCAAGTGGGATTGCTGAAGAAAGACATGAGAATCCTAATATTCCTCGTTTAGAGGAATTAACAAAAAAAGCTCTTTCTCTTTTAGAAAACAAAAATGGATTTTTTTTAATGGTTGAAGCGGGTCAAATTGACTATGCATCTCATAATAATGATGCTGGAGCTCTTCTTCATGAAATGCTTAAGTTTGATCAAGTAGTACAAACAGTTTATTCTTGGGCAAAAGAAAGAGAAGATACTGTCGTTATCATTACTGCTGATCATGAAACTGGTGGTTTTGGAATGAGTTATTCAAGTTTCGAAATACCAAAGCCCATTCCATTAGAAGGAAATATTTTTAAGGGAAAAGATTATCAGCCTCGATTTCAGTTTGGAAAAATGGATCAACTCGATTTGATGGCTAAACAAACAAAAACTTTAGAAGAGATTTATCAATCTTGGGTTAATTTAAAAAAGAAAGATCAAACAGTTTCTTATTTAAAAAAAATAATTTTTGAATCCACTGGCCTTTTATTAAAAAACGAAGAATTAAAAAGTATTTTAAAAAGAGAAAAAAATAATTATTTTTACGAGGGACATCCGACTTTGGGTGGAAAAACTTATCCTCAGGTAAATCATTTAAAAGAGTACTATGTATACGGTGAAGAAACTTTTAAAAATTTAATGGGACATGCATTGGCGAAATATCAAGGAGTGACCTGGGCAACGGGAACTCATACTCATACTCCTGTTCCTCTTATTGTTTGGGGCCCTTCTAGAATAAAAGACCAATTTAAAAGTATTTCTCATACCACTGTGTGGGGAAAGCAAATGATTGAAATTCTCAAAAATCAGATGTCTGGTAGTTGATACTCATCCAGCCTTTGTTTTTCTTTTTATCAAAATCTAGAAACAACGTAGTTTGAGAGTTCCAGCGATTCTCGGTGATTGTGGGTTGAAGTTTAAGCATTCCAGACCATTGGATATAACGGGTATTTTTTTTAGAAATGGACTGATAAATGGATATAGAAAGTTCTTGTTCTAAATAAGGACTTTTTTTGATCATTAAAGGTCCAATTTTTTGAAGTGTTTTTTTCCCCCATCTTTCAAGTTCATTTTTTTTTAATGAACACTCCACTTCTCCTTTCCAGAAAGTGTAATTTGTTTCAAAAAAATATTTTTTAAATAATTCATGAAAAGAAAACTTTCCGTATCGAGTATGATGTGTGAAGTCGTGTCCGTCTTGAATCCATTCAATGAGACGTGTAATTTTCATTTCTTGCGCAAAGCACAAATTGGTTGATAATAAAATGATCAGAAGTGAGAGTGTTTTCATAGGTGTACCTGCGAAACTTATACCTACGAGTTAAATTAAGTTTTGCCAAGTCTTTAAAATGAAATCAGGAATGAGAGACCCATTTCATCCAAAAGAAAAGCAGAAGTAAGATGGTGAGGGCAAGAATCCATGCAAGAAAATAACTTTGGTTGGGTAGATAAAGTGAGTACCAAGACCTGAAATGAGATTTTGGATGACCGGTTTTTAAAACGACTTTTATCGCATCTATTCGGTCTGTTGCCCATTGAGTTAAAAAGTCATCAATTTGTTTTGCGTTCGTATTTTCAGGAGATCCCCAATAAGTAAGATCTTTTTTTATGAATTTTCTAAAAACTGATTCCACGTCACTTTTAGGTAATTGTTGTGAAGGAAGAGATTGAAAGGGAGAGTTTTCATGAATTTTTTTTAGTGAAAGAGCGAGGCTCCCATCGAGTGCTCCTCCATGTTCTTTTGGACTTCCGATGAGAGGGGACTTTAAACTTTCGATGAAAGAAATGTTATACGAGTCTACAGAGAGAAGAAGTGCTTTGCTTCTTCTAAAACCTATTTTTCGTCTTTTAATTGTTTTTGAGACTTCTTCGAAGGCCGTTAGAGTTTGAGGTGTGGGGTGTCCTGTTGTTACCAGAAAAAATTTAAACTGTGACTTCGTGAGACAAAGAGTTGTATCCAGTAACCACTGCTTAAGAAGTGGTTTTTTTTGTATTAAAGCAAATTTTCCCTGAAAAGTCTGAGTTCCTAAGAACGGGGCTTTGATATGAATACAACGGTAATCACTGAGTGAGTCTTCAATTTTTTTTGCTTTTTTTAACGCGAGTTCAACTCCTAAGTTGAGAGGAAGGTAAGGTCCATAGCTTTCAAGAGGAGAAATTGAGAATATGAAAATTGTTTTTTCGGGGTCCAAAGATGAGAGTTCGGATTCTGTTAAGTGCTCAAGAAAGGTCATAAGGGAATATTAACTTCCATGAGATTGGTTTTTAATGGAAATCGCATATTTTTTATTTTTTTCAAATTGGGCGACCTCAGTATTCATAATTGCTTCAGTAATCATTTTTCCCTCGGGGTCGATATACATTGCACTTAATCCATTAGGAAGAAAAAATAAAATAGATTGAAAAAAGCCTAAAATCCCTCTTCGAGTTCCCTGAATTCCTCTTACATTTCGAAATCCCGTTCCCTCAGTATCACTATAAAAAAGGTCGGCTTCAACCATGGGAAGATCATATTTTTTATGATCTAAAGTAAGACTTCCCTTTTGCCCTACCCCTACTTTTAGGTCGACCGGAAGGACATCGTCATCAAATCGATGAAGGTAGGGTTGTTCATAAAAGAAATAAGTGTGAACTAAAAAATCGGGATCGTCATTACTTGGATCTGGGGACCAAATTGCTCCCACGATATTTTCAAATGGGAGAGAGAGTCCTAAGTCGATATGGTTTTTTTCCATTGCGGTTTTAAAATCGACTCCGGACCCTACCACAGCAACTTGTTCAAATTTGAGTCGATTTGCTAAAATCGCAAAAGCTCGAAGTGTTGTCATTTGGTCTTTGATTGCAAACTTAAAAAATAAATTCCAGTCTTCTATTGTGGGATGAAAGGCTTTATTGACAGAGATCCATTTTTTATGAGTCGGGTGTACTGGGACAGATCGTTTTTTAAAGTTAATTTGTTCTACGTATGCAATAAAGTTTGGAAACCTTTGGCGTTGCATTTCACGTCGAATTTCAAAGCGAGATTGTTGTTCGATTCTTTTTTGAATTTCTTCTGGGCTGATTGCTCTGGGGTTTGCCGACGCAGAAGGGACTGTAGTGGATAATAATAATCCACTTATGAAGTTGATAAAAAATATAATTTGAAACCCCCGTTTCAAGCGTCCCTTTTCCCGCATGAACACCAACTAACCGAAAGTTTTGCATTTCGTCAATAAAGAGTTGATTTTTTGACACCTACTACCCAATTGATTTCTGCGTTGATTCATCAGAATGAACAGTGGTATGTATTAAGGAGTAATCAAATTGACCACTGACATCAAGTAATAGAAGGGTGTACACCATGGAAGAAGATTTTAATCTTGTTGAATTTTGGGTTCAGAAAAAACCAAAAAGATGGATGGCGGGAGTCTTTGCCGGTTTGTTTGCTGGTCTTTTTTCAATGACATTTGCAAGTATTCTTGCAGTCATGGCAGGACATGAGTTTTGGTATGCGGTGAAAGTTCCTGCTCTGCCTATTTTAGGAGCCAGTGCGACTGAAGTGGGTATGAATATGACTTCCATTTTGGTTGGCTTCATTGCGTATGAGTTTTTATGTGTCTTTTGGGCAGTCGTTTTTTCTCATTTTGTTTTTTCTAATGCGATTAAAGTTCTTGTTCCAATGGGTATGGTTTGGGCATGCTTTAGTTGGATTTTTCTTCACAATCTATTTTCTAAGTCTTGGCACGATGTCAAAGTGGCAGATACGTCTGCGGGGGCGGCATTTTTTATCTGTGTAGCTTATGGATTAGGATTAGTTTCTTTGAGGTTTTTTGATAAAATCCTGAATCGTTAGTCGATTTCATAGCGTTCTTCGAGTTCGTCTATTCGATCTTGGTATTCTTGCTGAATTTTTAGTAGGTTTTCGTCTGCTTTTGATTTGAAATGTACAGTTCGTGCATCTTCTCGGGCTTCTAGGGTTTCGAATTCCTTTTTGTAGCGGTTTCTTTCACTGTTGAGTTCTTTTTCCTTAGATTCTTGCAACTTGCGAATGTCACTATCGTATCGATCTTGGATTTTTTCGATTTCAACTTCATATGCTTTTTCAAGATGATCGACGGTTTGGTTTTGGTGCTCGATCATGGTTTGAACTTCTTCTTCAAACGCATTTTGCATGTCTTGAATTTTTCTTTTTTGGAAAAGTTCTTTTTCAGAGCGAGATTTTTCAAATTCGCGTTCGATTCTTGAATATTCTTTTGCTTGTTCTCTATGTAGTCCGCTAATGGTCTTCACATCCTTAGTCTAGATAAAATCTTTTCAAACTAAAAGAGGTAGATCTTGCCTGATTTATTTCTTCTTTTTTCTGATGGAGCCTTTATTGATGATGTGAGTACTACTTTTACCCTCAATAAATGACAAAGATTTGACGGAACCACCCCAAGAGAGGACTTCTGCACCTCCTACAATTTGATCAATACTCCAGTCCCCTCCTTTGACAAGTGTATCGGGTTGAAGCATTTTGATAAGGCTAAGTGGTGTTTCTTCATCAAAAGAGGTGACGTAGTCAACGGAGCCTAATGCTGCGATAACGGTCATGCGGTCTTTCAGTGGATTGATTGGTCGGGTGGGTCCTTTTAACTTCTCAACGGAGCGATCTGAGTTCACTGCTACGACGAGTATTTTCCCCTGCTCTTTTGCTTTTTCAAGGTACAAAACGTGTCCGGAGTGCAGAATATCAAAACAACCATTAGTAAAAACAACTTCAGTTTTTTCTTCTAAAATACGTTTAAGTTCTGTTTGGGATTTGATTTTTTTTTTAAGCATTAACTATTTTCAATTTCGATAGGTTGAACTTCTGAAAGGATGTCATGCCATGCTCTTTTGTCTCGATTGAAAAGACACCAGATGAGGCCAAGTCCTCCTAAGGTTAAACTAAAGAGAAAAACAAAAGATCGAATTAAAATTTCAGATGCTGATCCAATCAGAGTTAAATTAAAAATTCGTTTTCCTAAAGACGTTCCTAATGCAATTTCTTCCATAGTGACTAATGACCAACTAAAAAAAAATAAAAATGCACCAGCAAGTAAATACGTTTGTCCTGATTCAAAATCTTGCCATGAAAGTCCAAGTCGATGAAGTGCATATCCAAATGCAAGTGCACAGATCGTTGAATGAACGGCTAAATCTAAGAGATATGCAAAAATTCTTTTAACAAGATATCCATATCCAAAAGTGGGTTGGATTGAAAGTTCCACTTCCGGAGGGGGAATAATGCTTTTTTGCGAACTTTGAACTACTGGAGGACGGTAGAGATGTGGTTTAGGGCGGACAAAGGTCGGAGATCCAGCAGAAACGGCTCCTGTTCCAGTTGTGGAAGGAGTGCTCTTGAGCTTTGCCTTGGCTTCAGGTTTTAAAGGAGTATAAGGTTTTCCATCAGAGAAGGGATGAAATCCTAAACCATCCGAAAGAGTTTTAAATTTAATTTTTTCGCCCATGGAGTCCTATTCAAATCAATTCTGGGTCTGAAGTCAAGATTTCTTCAAATGGCGTGCGAGCGTCGCAATTGCGGTCACCGCGGTTTCAGAGCGTAAAATAAGAGGTCCAAGGGAAATCGCTGTGGCTTGTCGTTCCAGTGCTTGAATTTCATCAGTACTCCATCCCCCTTCCGGTCCGATAAAGAAGTACAGGGGGTCGTGTTGCATGATTTGATTTAAAGGAGTTTTTTGGTTTTCTCTTTCATTTCCCCAAAATAAAACGTCTTTTGAGTGATTGACGAGACTTTCTTCAAAGGTCTGTGGAGGGTGAATGATCATGCGATAGCTTCTTTCGCATTGCTTCAAAGATTGGTCTGCAATTTTTTGCCATCGTTTTTGAAAAAAATCAGGGCCCTTTTTCTGAAGGTGAACGACCGTGTAGTCAGTCATGATTGGAGTGATTTGACGAACACCTAGTTCTACCGCTTTTTCAAGGGCCCAGGTCATCGCATCAGTTTTTAAAACAGAGAGTAAAAGATGGAGAGGAGTAGTTTCTGTCTGAAAAATTAAATCTGATGGGGTTTGGGTAATTTTACTGATTTCAATTGTTCCATTTTTCCCATTAAAATGAAGTATCCCTTGGGCTTTGGTTCCTTCCCCATCTAAGAGTTCACAAGGGTCTCCAGATTTCATGCGGAGAACATTCTTGGCATGTTTTGTTTCTTCGCCGTCGAGGAGGACGGTTGTTTTTTTAAGACTAGAGACTAAAAATCTGCGCTTCACATCTTACTTATATCTAACTTTAGTTAAAGCATCCAGACTTCCTTCTGGAGAAAGTATAGTTTTTGAAGGAAGGGAAATCCATGGCTTTGCCATCATAATGATATTCCATTTCCATAAAGGAAAATAAGGAAGGTCATCGATCATTTTTTTTTGAATTTGAATTAAAAATTTATTCCGTTTATTTTGATCGGTTTCTCTCAGTGCGCTTTGTATCCACTGATCCATTTGAGGATTGGAATAATGAACTCGGTTTCGAGGTTCCCCTGTCTTGAGTGTAGTTTCGAAAATTCCTCCATGAGTAACCCCGACCCATGTTGAGGAATAAAGGTGGTATTTACCTGTACGTATTAGAGTAAAGAAAATAGCAGGTTCAACAGATCGAATAACCAGATTGATGCCAATTTCTTTTAAAAAATATTGGAATGAAAGTGCTTTTTCTTTTCCAATTAAAAAAGGGGTCGTAAGGTATTCAAGAGTAATTTCTTTTAACCCAGTCTTTTTTTTAAATTTTTTAACCCACTTTTTTGATTTTTCTAAATCATAAGAAATTAAGTTTTTCAGATAAGCTGGATGTGATTTGGGTAAAAAGCTATCTGAGATGACATTTGCATTTTTCATTTTTTTTTCAATAATTAAAGGTCGATTAATTCCATAGGCAATGGCTTTTCTGATTTCGATTTGATTGGTAGGAAATCGATCTAAATTGAATGCGAGATAAGAAATACGAGAACCTGGGGCTTCTATTGTTTTAAAGCCTTTCTTTTTAAGAAACGACCATTTGTTATGACTAAAGGCATTGTATGCAAGGTCCACATCTTTTTTTAGAAAAGTAAGAACTTTTGTGATTTCGTCTTTAACGAATTCAATTTTAATGGTTGGAAGGTTTTTGTCTTTCGAATCAAAGTGAATTTCGTTTTTAAAATACAGGTCATTTTCTCTAAGAGAATAATTTCGAGTTCCATATATTTTTTTTGAATTATAGCTACAAATTTCTCTTTTTTCATTTGTAAAAAATTTTATTACTTTTAAATTTTCTATAAAAAAAGGATCAGGGTGTTTTAATTTAAAAATTAAAAAGTTATTTTTTGTTTCTATTTTTTCCAAAATGTCCCATTGAGATTTTGCATAAAACAAAGAGTCTTTTTTTAAATAATTTTTAATACAAATTTTCATCGTTTTTGCATCGATTTGAGCTTTTTGATGATTTGAATTTTTTAAAAATTTAAATGTGATTTTTTTTTTATCAGGAGAGATTGTCCAAGAATGAGCTAAATCAGTGGTGAGGTTTAAGTGTGAGTCTGTCTTTACTAAAGCGGATAGCCAAAAATTATTAATCAGCTGTGCGCTTGAGTCTGTGGAATGATAGGGGTGGAGATTTTTAGGGGCCATACCAAGAAGGACAGTCAATTTTTTTTGGTTTTGTTTGGGTTGAAATGAGCAGCCTAAAGTAAATAGAAGAAAAGAGACGGCGACGGCTTTACCCCATTGAATCCAGCCGTTAGAATAAAGTTTCATGGTGATTTTTAAAAAAACCTTCGTCATTGCAGGATCTTTTTTTTTCTTAGTCTTTTGGGCGATGGTCATTTCGAGGCCTAATCTAACACGCTATATTTATTTGACGACGAATTCTTTTGAAAAGAAGGTTACTCAGTTTCAGAGGTCTAAAAAAATAAGAAAATCAGTTTATCCTACAGGGGTTTTTGATTTTGATTCAATAGATGAGCTTAAAGATCCACTTTTAAGAGAAGGAATTGATTTTTGGACAAAAATTTATTCTAAGATTCCATCCTATCAAGGGGTGATTCATGATTCGGTTTATGTTGGAATCATTTATGAGACGTTAGACTTTAGAGGTCAGACCCGTAAAAAACAAAAAGAACTTATTTCCAGGGCTAAGCAAAAGTGGCAATCCGTTCTTTACCGTGTTCATGAAAAGGTAAATCACATTGGGGAAATGACTCAAGATGAATTGCATGTATTTAAGTTGTTTCTAAAGATTAAAGAAAGAAATAAATACCTCGAGGCAGCGAGGCCTAAACGGATTCGTTTTCAGTTAGGTCAGAAAGATCGTTTTAAAAATGCAATTCGTGAGTCAGGAAGATATTTGCCGATGATGGAAAAAATCTTTTCTCAGTGGGGAGTTCCGACTGAGATTACTCGTCTTCCTTTTGTAGAGAGTAGTTTTGTTTCCTATGCTCGTTCTAAAGTAGGAGCTCAAGGAATATGGCAGTTCATGAAGTCCACAGGAAGACTCTTTTTAAGAATTGATGAATGGATGGACCAAAGGAGAGATCCTTACTTTGCCACTGAAGCGGCTGCTCAACTTTTGAAATCAAATTTTGATTCTTTGGGAAGATGGCCTTTAGCGATTGTTGCGTATAACCACGGCAGAAAAGGGATGATGAGAGCCGTTTCTCAAGTTGGAACACAAGATTTAGGTCAGATCATTCGACATTACCGTAATGTTCGTTTTGGATTTGCCAGTCGGAACTTTTTTTTAGAGTTTATGGCAGCTTACCGAGTGGAATCACAAGCGGATCTTTATTTTAAAGATGTAAAACGAAAAGAAAGTGATTCTTTTATTTATGTCACTCTTCCAGACTTTGTTGCTGTTTCTTCTTTAAAAAAATTTTTCAAATTTAATAACGATTCTTTTGAGGATGCAAATCCTTCTTTTGGAGAAGAAATTGTAAAAAGCAAAAAACGAATTCCAGCAGGGGTGAGAATTCGTCTACCCAAGGATTGGAGTGACGGAAGAGAATCTCCTAAAAAGGACTTTTTTAAAAAATACTCAGCAATTCCAAAGAATTATAAGCATCGGCGGCAGAGGTAAAATTGTGCTTTATTTGACTTTTGTCTTAGGTCAATTTAATTGACTATATAGTCAATTATTGCTATCCTAATTCCCAGTGAATGGAGACGCTGTGAAGCCAAAGGATTTGAAAAAACAAAAGATTAAAAATACTCGTATTAATGATTATGAAGTTACATTGCTGGAGATTGATTTAATCCATATTAATTACGGATTAGGATCTGACCATAAGTATAGGAGTAAAAAGCGTTCTAGTATTACAGTTAATATGGTTTCTAAGTTTTTCGAATCTTTGGACGGTATGGAAATCGAAGCCGAGAAAGACGATTTGTTTGATTATTTTGTAGTAGATAAGAACTTTTTTGAACAAATGAAGCGATACAGAATGGTGTTTTGTATCGAGCGTAGCGAATCTTCTACCTGTGGTGTGATAACGATGTTTCAGATAAAAAAGGAGAAGCAAGAATGAGTTTTCCCGACAGAGATAGAATATTAGAGGTGATAGATAAAATCAACAAGGGGAGAATAAAGGCAACAGAGGTCTTAGATGAAGAGGCCCCTCCCGTAGATCAAATGAAATTTAATATCTGTCAACAAATGATAAAGTTTAAGCGTACTCACGGTTACAGTAACAAAGACTTGTCTGAAATTATTGGTGTAGGGCCAGCAGTCATTAGTAGGATTCTTCACTGTCAAATTAATCGTTTTAAAGTAGATTCTCTTCTGCAATATTACTCCGCTTTGATAGTCAGTTCTAAAAATAAGAAGTTGCAAAAAGAATTTAATGAGAGACTAGCTGGCTTTTTGAAGGACCTAGCAGCATAGACCTAGGACCTCAATCAATTCAACCACTCGATTGAGTAATAATAGATAGTCCTTATTTTTAGGCTCAGAAATTATATGAAATGCTTTGCCTCAGATTCGTTCCAACCTCTGTGTGAATTTCCTTTAGATAAGCCGTGTTTAATGAGGTCATCGAATACTCATCTCTTCGCTGTGAGAAGTTGTGTAACCAAAATAGGGTTCGGCCTTCTTTTCGGTTCTCTCTGCTAACAATGTGATAAAGCTCAGGGCCACTGAGAGCGAATAAGTCACTTCCTCCACGTTTTGTATAGATGTGGACGCCACGTAAGCGATGGGTGCCTTCGACCAGTTCAATCATTGCAGAGAGGGGGTTTCCTCCCATATACCTCAGACCATGAGTCCACTCACTAAATACTGTGGCTCTGATCGGGGTTCCAATGTTAGGGTTCCCTGCAAACTGACTGGGTCCGGTGATTTCTTGTAATTTTGGAAAAGGAAGAAAGGTCAATTCACAGCCTTCTTGGGCGCAAGGCATAGTGATCATTGATGATCAATCAATTACTTTTCATTCAGAGGATCAGTCTTATAGCGTTGATCGATCTTTCGGTCAGATCATCGATGTCAAAGGCACGGTTTCAGACGGTAAAGAAATAGAAATAGAAATATATAGACCTTTCGGTCCCTGTCAGATCAGCGCACTTTAGTAGAAGAATTTCTGGGCCGGTAGGTTTTTTTATAAATGATCAGTTTCATGAAGCACGAGCTATGACGGTAACGTTTGGAAATGAAGCGATTGATTTAGCTTATCCTTCCTCCTCTGCTTTTAAGGTCGTTCGTGTGGGTGAAGGGGCTCATCTTGACTATCTTCTTAAAGTGGAAGAATGGTGGCTTTCTTCAGGAAAATGGATGAGGTTCAAGAAAGAAGAGGAGCAGTATTATTCAGATACCGAAGGAGCGGATGAAACAGTTGATGAAATACTCGATCATATTAAGAAAAAAAGACAAGAGAGTCCTTACGATGACTCTTTTTCCTTTCAAAAATGGATTCCTAAAAAAAATAACGTTCCTCGCGTTCAGGCAGAAGTATTGAGTGAGGCTACTCAGAACACTATGATCGAAGACCATATTTCATCACTTTTTGAAAAAAATATTTCTAATTTTGAATCTTATTTTTTAAATAAAGAAAATTCGAAATTAGTTCAATCTCAGTTAGAGAAGTGTGGACGAGTTGAATGGCAAGAGACCACGGCTGAGAAAACTGTCAGAAGCACCTTTTCTCATGTGGATCAGATCATAAGAAATAAAATAAAAAGTTTGTGGAGTCAGGTTCGGTCGAAAGATCAGCTTGATCCAAAAAGATTTGATGATCGATCTTTAGCAGAAATTTTAGCCTATGTAGACAGTGGAAAGAGAATCTCATTTAGGGAGAGTGGACATATGAGTCCCATGACCGTGTTTTATTTTGAGGGACTTTCTAGGAGACAACAAAAAAACCTCTTGGAAGAGGTGGCTCGTGTGGGAACTCAAATTCACGATTTAAAAGAAAAAAGAGAAACCTTATACGAAACCGAAGCCTGTTATTTTGATAAAGACATGAATGCTTGTGCTGTGATCGGAGTTCAATCTAGGTCATTTGATGAAACGCTTTAAAAGTACCCCTGTGAAAGCTCAGTAAAAATGTCCCGTCTAAAAGTTCAATAAAAATGTCTCGTTTCTAAACATAGTGCTCAACTATTAGTCAATAGGGGGTTGAGTACTTATGGAAGAGGAAAAGAGAG
>PBMP01000051.1 GCA_002722705.1 Pseudobdellovibrionaceae bacterium
CAAACCAATCCTAACGCATGGATTCCCACTTTGTCTTTATCTTCTCGTTTTTATTCACCTATTTATGCAACAACGCCCAAAAACCTCTGTTTCACTATTTTATTTAAAGCTCACTATAATAAAAAAATAACCTTTGTAAAACATCCTAATGAACGAGACAAATCCCTCTCAGATTTTCAAAGAAATTTAGACTCAAATCATTTAGGATAATTGTTGATGACCGACTTTGATGAAATTATCAAAAAATATGAAACGCAGATTCGCTCTGCCCTTTCCCACTTTAACTATAGTTATAAAAAGGTCTTAAACCTCCCGATCGATGTAGAAAAGCTTGATGAGGAAAGCTTGGAAACGTGGGAAAGTTTTTCTTCACGTTTTTCACGTGTGGTTGACCTTTTTTTAACGAAGTATATTCGTGCCAAAGTCTTAAAAGAAGATCCAGGTTTTCATGGAACTTTAAGAGATTTTGTCAACTATTCGAAAAAAATGGGACTCATCAAGAACTCGAATCTCTGGATGGCAATGAGAGAAGTCAAAAATATTGAAGCTCATACTTACACCGAAGACCTTCAATCATTTCTTAAAAACCTCTTGAAATACGCACCTACGGTTTCTGAAATCTCAGAAAGGTTTCAATGAGACTCTCTCAACAAGAAGTGAATTTGATTCTTAATGTACTACTCGAAAAACCTTTATTGGAAGTTCGACTTTCTGGATCTAGAGTAGATGATTTCAAAAAAGGAGGGGATATTGATCTCCTTCTGATTTGTCAAAATGAAGAAATAAGACAACAAATGAGAGAACAAAAACCAGAGATTCTCTCTGAATTAAAAGAAAAAATAGGAGATCAAAAAATTGATTTAACGATTGTTGATCCCTCTCTCATTTCTCAAGACCCAGTCATTGAAGCGATGATGAATCATTCCATTGTGCTCAAGAAAAACACACTCTAAAACCTAATAACAAAGTTTTTTATTCAATTTTTATTTTTTCAACACTTCTTGTCAAAAAAGAAAAATGTCGCTACGCAAGATTTTAGAACAAAGGGGTAAATCATGTTGATAAAGAAAATATTAGTCTTAGGGATATTCATTACACGTTTTAGTTTTGCTTGGGATGGGACACTTACTCAAATGGATCCGGAGTTTGATCTCCTTGATCTTCACTATGCGTATGCTCACAACGTTTCGTTATTAGATGAACGAGAAGACCTCAACGGTGCAAAACAAGCCCTCATCGGAAAAACGGTTAGAAATGGATATTTAAATTACCTCATTAAAAACGATCTTTTAGGTAACGATCAAACCGGGGTGTTTTGGATTAATAGTTTAAAAAAAGAATTCATGTATGCAATGATTTTTAAGAAAGATTCAAAAAATTGTACCATTGTTTACAAAAGAAACAGCGCTGCTGTTGACTCCAAAAGCTTGGTTGCAAAACTCAGATGTAAAAGGGCTGATCGAATTACAAGGGCTCTTGAACGACAACGAGCTCAATGATAAAAATAAAATACTTAATCATCTGTGTCGTTGCACTTCTAGTCAGTGCAACGAGCTACAGCTCTAGTGTCAAACTTCCGGAGGATTGGGACATTCTAAAAACCACAGGACAACCAAGCCTTAAAGAAGTTCAGCTTAATACTCCGTATGATCTTCTTGTTTGGAACGTATTTAAAGCAAAAAAGAAGAACTGGAATTCAGAGTTTCAAAGTATTTTTGAAAAAAATGCGTTGAGCTGGATTCTCCTTCAAGAGGGAGTCGACCGCTCAGGAGTTTGGGATTTCTTAACTCACCAATCGGACTGGGAGTGGAATCTTGCGACCAGTTTTTTTGATCGTAAAGAGATGAGAACCGGAGTTCTTTCGGGTTCTACTTTTCCTTCAGATACCCACTGGGTTCGCAGTGACGTTGTAGAACCTATTTTTCAAACCCCTAAGATGACCTTAGTTCAATCTTTCAAAATAGAAGATGGACGTTCTTTACTAATGATCAATACTCATGCCATAAATTTTGTGAATGCATTTAAATATGAAAAACATATTTTACAAATCAAAGACGAAATGGATCACCACACGGGCCCAATGATCTGGGCGGGGGACTTTAACAATTGGACAAAAAAACGATCTAATATTTTAAAAGAACTCACTTTTAGCCATCACTTAAATCAAATTCTTTTCACTCCTGATCGAAGAAGCAGAATTTTTGGACGACAAATTGACCATATTTTTGCACGGGGAATTGAACCCATTAAAGCCTGGAGTCAAAAAATAAAAAATGCGTCAGACCACCACCCGCTTTTTCTGAGATTTCGTATTCAACCGTAATGCTTCTTGATAGATTTGAACAGGGTAAGTCCTAAGGCCTCTTACAATTCCAAAAAGAGAAAGTCCTTTTAAAATCAAATAAGTAATATCTAACTCATACCAAAACATTCCTTGACGAGAAGCACTCATATATCGATGGTGATTATTATGCCATCCTTCTCCTAAGGTCACTAATGCAAGCACCCCATTGTTTCGACTTCCATCTTTAGTATGAAAACGCCTCCTTCCCCAGACATGAGAAAGAGAATTGATTGTAAATGTTCCGTGCCACAAAAAAACGGTACTCAATGCAAATCCCCAAAAAAATCCAGGCCATCCTCCAAGGAAATACATCAGCACTCCGTACAAACCCACGGGTATATACCAAAATTGATTAAGCCAAATAAGCTCTGGAAATTTTTTCCAGTCTTTTAATAGATCCCAGCGAGTAGGCATATACCGTTCACACAAAATCCATAAATGATGGGACCACCAAAAACCTCTTTGTATTGGAGAATGAATATCCTCCTCCATATCCGAAAACCGATGGTGATGTCGGTGATTCCCTGCCCACCATAAGATTCCCTTCTGTGAAGAAGTTGAGGCAAGCCATCCCAATAAAAACTGAGAAACTCGCCCCAACGTATAAGTCCGATGAGAAAAGTAGCGATGATAACCAGCAGTCACTCCAAACATTCGAATCAAGTAGGAAAGGAAAAAAAGCCCTACCCAGCGCCACTCAAAAGGAAAGAAAAAAACGCCTAACGCTAGGAAATGGATTGTAAAATAAGGAATAGACCCTAACCAATCAAATCGTTCATCTGCTCTCATTTCACTATCATAAAATGAAATGGAAATTTACTTTGTAAAAGTAATGTAATTTTATGCTGACTTTTGAAAAGAGTAACCTGCTCCTCGGATGGTTTTAAAGTAAAGAGGCCGTTCTGGATCAGGTTCAAAGCGTTTTCTTAGTTTACTCATAAAAAGATCGACCGTTCGGGTTTGTGGAAGAAGCTGAAACCCCCAGACTTCTCGAAGAAGTTGGTCTCTTCCAACAATTTCTCCATTTGCATGAATTAAAGCTGCAGCTAACTTAAACTCCAAAGGAGTGAGTCTCACCCACCCTGCCGGTCCCTTAATTTGAAGTTTTTTAAAATCCATACTCCATAAAGGATCAATTGAAGCTTTTTTTTCAGGTAAACGCCTCGCAAGAGCTTTTAATCGAGCCTTGAGCTCCTCCCAAGAAAAAGGTTTAGGCAAATAGTCATCCGCCCCGGCATCTAACCCTTCAATTCGTTGCTCTATTCCCGATTGTGCAGTTAACATTAAAATCATTCCTGTATTTCCATGATTTCGAAGTTCTCGACAAAACTGAATTCCATCTCCGTCGGGAAGATTTCGATCCAAAACCACTAAATCGGGTAACGAATCCCAATGTGTTTCTAAATAATATCGAGCCGATTCAATTGTACTGACTTTCTCTACATAGTCCGCTAACTTTCTTAAAGAAACGGTCAATGCTTCTCCCAAATGAAACTCATCTTCAACAATTAAAATATGTTTAAAAAGCATCATACCCCCCTCCCTTCAATTCTAAAAACAGCTCCCTTAAAAGGTCCATCACTTCGAGCAGAAATTTTCATCTGCTGTGCAAGACAGGCTCGCTTTGTTAAAAAAAGTCCAAGTCCATTTCCTGGAACCGCTCTTTGAAAAGAATGAACACTTCGATAAAAGCGTCCAAATATTTTTTTACACTCTCGTGGAGAAAATCCAAGCCCTCGGTCTTCAAACTCAATCCACCATTTTTTTTTCTTATGAATAGACACACCATACCGAATAGTCAGTTCTGGAGATCCCTGTGAAAATTTTTTAATATTTCCCAGTAGATTCTGAAAAATTAAATCAGAAAGTCGAGAATCCATAGAAATCAATGCTGAGCTCCAACTTCCTTCAAACTTAACCTGTGCTTGATCGCCTAAGAGGTATTGGTATTTATTAAAATATTCCTGGAACCATTCTTTTAATTTCTGAGTTTGAAGTTTTATTTTCCATTTCTGACTTTCTAACTGAGAAGACAATAATAAATCTGAAACTTCTCGTTTCAACCTCTGAAGTTCTTCATGATGAAGTTTCCAAAATTGATTCGCTTCTTCTTGAGTCACAGTTTCATCTTGAAGTAGGGTCGAAGTCAGCTCTAAAGTTGCTAATGGACTTTTCAGTTCATGCGTCACTTGAGCTAAGAAGTCACGTTGTATTTGATTGAGTTTCATTTCTTTTAAGAGACGAACAAAAAATAAAATCACTGCAGTCAAAGCAGCAATAAAGCCCACACTTCCCCAAGCCACAGAAGACCAAGGACTTTCTTTCCATGAGGAAGAAAAATTTAAATTTTCAAACCGTTTAGCCATTTCCAGTTTCTGAAAATAGTCTTCCACCAAAAGAACGTTCCAATAAGTTCCTAAAACCCCCAAAAGAACAACTAAACCAGCAAAAAGAAGGATCCATATTCCTTTTTGTTTCATCTTCTTTTTTTATTCTGTCCAAAGACGAGATACAAATATTTAATAAAACACAAAGCGTCAAACTATCGAATTTGAATAATCTACGTTATAAAGCATTCATGGGAAAAAAATTGAATCGTCGTCATTTTTTAAAAAAAGCTACTTTTGCAACGACAGCTGGAACGCTTGGGTTTCCTCTTCTGTTAAATGCAAAGGAAAAAATTCAATGGAAAATGGTAACCACATGGCCTAAGAATTTTCCTGCGCTGGGTACGGGGGCTAATCTCCTCGCTAAAAACATTGAAGCCCTTACCCAGGGACAAATAAAAATTAAGGTCTATGGTGCAGGTGAATTAGTTCCCGCTCTAGGGGTTTTTGATGCCGTAAAAAAAGGCACCGCACAAATGGGGCATGGCGCAGCATACTACTGGAAAGGAAAACACGAAGCGACCCAGATTTTTGCTGCTGTTCCCTTTGGAATGAATGCGTTAGAAATGAATGCATGGATTCATCATGGAGGAGGACAAAAACTCTGGGATGAACTCTACTCAGGATTTGGACTCAAGGCTTTTCCAGCGGGAAATACAGGAGTGCAAATGGGGGGATGGTTTAAAAAAGACATCAATAGCATTTCTGATTACAAAGGTTTAAAAATGCGAATGCCTGGACTCGGTGGAGAAGTCATTAGAAGAATGGGAGCCACCGTAGTCACCTTACCTGGAGGTGAAATTTTTCAATCCCTTAAAAGTGGAGCAATCGATGCCACTGAATGGGTCGGTCCATATAATGATCTTGCCTTTGGACTCCATAAAGCAGCAAAAACCTATTATTGGCCAGGATGGCATGAACCTACTGCCATGCTTGAAGCCATGATCAATAAACAGGCTTTTGAAAATCTCTCTCCTGCTTTGCAAAAAGCAGTCGAATTAGCATGCCAAGCATCGACCACTCATATGATGGCTGAATACACCGCAAGAAATGCCATTGCACTTCAAACGCTTGTAAAAAAACATGGAGTTCAACTGAAAAAATTCCCAGATTCTGTTTTGAAACTTGCAGGGAAAACTTCTCAGTCCGTCCTCTCTGAAATCGCATCAAAAGATCCGATGACTCAAAAAATTTATAAAAGCTATCTTTCCTTTAAAAAACAATTAGGACCTTGGGACGAAATCTCTGAACGTGGATATAGTCTAGCAAGGAGCCTTACTTCATGAGGTCTTTGCTTCGTTTTTTGGATACTGTTATTGAAGTTTCAGGAAAAGGAGTCTCTTATCTTACTTTTTTTATGGTCCTCACGACATTCACTATTGTGATTCTTCGCTATTTTTTTAATGTGGGATGGGTATGGATGCAAGAACTCGTTACCTACTCTCATGCTACTATTTTTCTCATCGCATCTGGATATGTATTCAAAAAAGAAGGCCATGTTCGTGTCGATATTTTTTACCGGAATTTTTCTGAAAACAAAAAAAAATGGATTAATTCTTTTGGAATCCTTTTCTTTTTATTTCCGATGATTGGAATCATAGGAGTCCACTCGACTTCGTACATTTTAGATTCATGGTCTGTTTGGGAAGGATCAAAAGATGGGGGTGGACTCGAGGCTGTTTTCTTACAAAAAACACTCATTTGGATTTTTTGTTTATTACTTTTTATTCAAGGTTTGTCACAACTTCTCTCGAATCACTTTAAACGAGACTCTTTATGAATGAATGGCTTCCTTTAGGACTTTTTCTATTTACATTATTTTTTTTACTCCTCGGTTTTCCAGTTGCATTTACATTAGGAGGAGCATCTCTTTTATTTGCTGGAATCGGTTTTCTTTTAGATGCATTTGACCCGGCATTTTTAGAAGCACTTCCCGTTCGTCTCTATGGAATGATGAATAACGAAACACTCATTGCAATTCCGCTCTTTATTTTTATGGGAATCACATTAGAAAAATCAGAGATCTCTAAATCTCTTTTAGAAACGATGGCAGAAGGATTTGGTCCAATTCGAGGAGGACTTGGAGTTTCTGTTTTTATTGTAGGAGCATTGCTTGCAGCTTCAACAGGAATCGTAGGAGCAACTGTAGTGACCATGGGCCTCATTTCTCTTCCCGCAATGCTTTCACAAAAATATTCTCCAAAACTTGCTTCAGGTATCATTTGTGCCTCAGGTACTCTTGGACAAATCATCCCCCCCAGTATTGTTCTCATTATCTTGGGGGATGTGATGAGTTCTGCTTATCAACAATCCCAACTGGAACAAGGAATTTTTTCACCCGAAACAGTCTCCGTTGCTGATCTCTTTGTAGGCGCTATTCTTCCAGGGTTTCTCCTTGTTTTTCTCTATATTTCATGGGTTTTTCTAATTTCATGGCTGAAGCCAGACATCGCCCCCTCTCTTCCCCTTTCTCAAAGAAAACCAAATTACTCTAAAAGAGTCATTCAAGTTCTTCTACCGCCACTCATTTTAATTACAGGAGTTTTAGGTTCTATTTTAATGGGAATCACCACTCCTACAGAAGCGGCTTCCGTCGGCTGCATAGGAGCTCTTCTACTGGCTGGGTTCAAACAAAAACTGACTTTTAAAAAACTAAAACAAGTTTTTATGGCTACCACAGAAGTCACTTCGATGGTTTTTACAATCTTGATAGGAGCCAGTCTTTTTTCCTTAGTATTTCGAGGATTTTCTGGGGACGAATGGATTCGAACACTGGTTGGAAGTTTTGAAGGAAGTCCAAATTTAATTTTTTTCCTCATTATGACCGTTATTTTTATTCTTGGATTTTTTCTCGATTTTTTTGAAATTGTCTTTGTTGTTGTACCTGTAGTTGGACCTCTACTTTTAAATTTAGGAATGGATCCTACATGGCTTGGTGTGATGATTGCTTTGAATCTTCAAACCTCATTCCTCACTCCTCCTTTTGGTTTCTCATTGTTTTATCTTCGAGGAGTGGCTCCAGCTGAAATAAAAACAACAGATATCTATGCGGGAGTCATTCCTTTTATTGGAATTCAGATTCTTGTTCTTTTAATCTTATGGAAATTTCCAGAACTTGCTACATTTCTTCCAAATCAGGTTTTTTAATCCCAATTCCACGGAAGATCTCTTATCTCTAAAAAATAGGACGGGAGATTGGATTTAATTTCAATTTCTTCTTGAGTTTGAGGATGAGTAAAACTCAATTGTTGTGCAAAAAGAAAAAGATTCCCAAAACCGAAAGCAGTTCGAAAAGCTAAGTTTACTTTTCCGTCTCCCCACTTTCTGTCTCCAATGAGCGGATGTCTCAAATGTCTAAAGTGCTGTCTAATTTGATGGTATTTCCCTGTTTCAGGAAAAACCTCAACCCAAGAAAACCAAGAACAAGGATATTTCCCTGAAGAAAAAGGAAGTTCAATTCGACCTTTTCTTTCAAAACGGGTCAATGCTTCTTTTTTTTTCCCACTAGAGGATTTCACGGAGGCCTCAATGACACCTGATTTAGGAATCCACCCACGAGTGAGCGCAACATATTTCTTTTTTATTTTTCGATCTTGAAACAAAAGAGCCGCTTGTTTTCTTGCTTCTAGATTTTTTGCAAGAAGCAGCACTCCTGAGGTTGCTCGGTCCAATCGATGAACGGGGGTCACTTGAGAGTAGGAAGAAGCAAGTCGAGTCATCACATGATCCGTTTCCTTTCCTGAAAACGCACTTGGATGAGTGAGAAGTCCCGCAGGTTTATGAACCGCAAGATAATCTTCATCTTCAAATAAAATCTCTAAGCCATTAAAATTCATAGGTTAATTGAATTTAAACTCCTTTTCATTTGCATCCTTGAATCTTTTGCATCCCCCAGTCATAATCTATTCATGGCTAAAAATCATCCTTCTTACGAACGAAAACAGTTTCTCATCAACCGTCCTTTTCAACTCAAATTTTTAAAAAATGCAGTGGGAATGGGGCTCATTATTATTGGAATGGTTTACGCTGCAAATCATTTCTTTTTTATGCAATTTATTGAATTTGGACAAGCAGCAGAGTTTGCTCCAGGCGATCCCTACTTTACATTTATTGAAGACCAAAAAGAACTGATGAACTCGATTTTTCTTTTTACAGCTATTTGTATCTCCGCAGCACTTGGAGTGGGAGGTCTTTTGTTCTCTCATCGAATTGCTGGACCGATCTACAGAATAAAAAAACACATGGATGACACCAGCAAGGGAAAACAAGAATTAAAAAAAATCCACTTCAGAGATGACGATTTTTTTCAAGAACTTGCAGAGTCTTACAATAACCATGTTGAATTTTTAAAGAAATAAATTAGTTCCCAATCACTTCTTTAAAAAAAGGTTCAAGAGACCTTTCTCTTTTTAAGAATGCTTTTATTGATTCACTCACGGGTCGTGAATCGCCTGGTTCATAAATTTCTCTTCTGAGACGAAGTCCAAGGTCTGGATTCATCAAACCTTCTTTTGTTTTTTCAAATTCACTGACCAAATCATAAGAAATTGCTTCTGCCCAAAGGTAACCATAATAGCCAGCATCATATCCACCAATGATATGACCAAAACTGGATAAGAATGAGGTTCCTTCCAGAGGATTGAGCAGAATTTCCTGCATCAATTCATTGGCTTCTTCTTGAGGAATAAAAGAGGAATCTTTTGTATGCAAAACCATATCTGTTAAAGCAAATACGAGTTGACGGCTATAATGCCAACCGTACTCAGATCGCTTTGCTTCTTGCATTCTTTTCAGTGTTTCTTTTGGAAATTTTTTTGATGGATCTCGATAGTCTCCTGAAAATCGATCCAAAACAGAAGGTTCCCATACCCATGACTCTAACATTTGAGACGGAGCTTCAACAAAGTCACCAGGAACAGATGTTCCTGAAAATCGAGCAAATTCTGCTTGGGTGAGAACAGAATGCATTGCATGTCCAAATTCATGAAAAAGTGTTTCTACATCGCTATGAGAAAGAAGTGATGGTTTTTCATCAGTAGGTTTTGGAAAATTGCAAACCAAAGCAACGGTTGGACGTTGATAGGTTCCGTCAGGGAGTCGGGTACCATCGATGATACCAAATTGTGCAAAGTGTCCATATTTTCCTTCTCTTGGAAATAAATCCAAATAGAAAAGACCAAGGACCTGATCTGACTCTTTATCGAAAACAGAATAAAGCTGTAGATCTTGAACCCACGGGTTTTTTAACTCGACCTTTTTAAATGAAAGATGAAAGAGTTCTTCATAAATAGAAAACATACCATTTAAGGTCTGCTCTAGAGGAAAATAGACCTTTAAAGCGTCTGTATCAATCTGATAGTGTGATTTTCTATATAAGTTTGCATAATAGTAATAGTCCCAATAATGAAGGTCACTTTTTCCTGTTTCTTTTTCTTTTAGTTTTGAAAGTATTTTTATTTCTTTTTCAAACTGAGGACGAATTCCTTTTTTAATTTCCAATAAAAAATCTAATGCGGCTTTTGAATTTTTAGCCATTTTAGTTTCTAGTCGATATTCAGCCCAATTATCATATCCCAGTAATTTCGCTTGCTTTTTTCTTAACTCCAAAATCTCTTTCATTAAAGGGAGATTCGTATCCGTTGCACGGGTTTCTCGAGCAAAAACAAGTTTTTTTCGAGTTTCTTCATTTTTAACATTTTCTAAAATAACAATCACTTGAGAATGAACTCTTGCCTCAACTAAATATTTCTCTCCCGAGCGTTTGAAAATTTTTAATTGGTCATCGGTGAGTCCTTCTAAGTCTTTTTTCTCAAATTCCAATACGGGATTGGCTTCGTTTAGATAAGTTTGAAACTCAAGTGCTTTTTTTGAAACTTCTGTTTGAATGGCTTCTACTTCTTTTCTTTTTTCAGGAGAAAGCATCATTCCCATTCTTTTGTAATCATCTTTAATCTCTTCAAAAACACGTTGTTCTTCTCCTTGAAGAACAGGACTCGTATCCACATATTCCATAAATTTTTTATAAATATCTTCTCTGAAAGAAGTTTTAATCTGCCAAGATTCAATTTCTTCGACCGCTTTTTGAGCTGCATTTCTCACTTCTTCTTTAGGGTGGATGTTCCAAATAAAATACATCCGAGCCATGATTTGATTGATTCCATAATCTGCTTGCTCTAAATCAAAAACTTTTGATTTAAAGTCATTCACATTATTTTCCAAATAACGTTTGATAAGACATTCTGATTTCTGAATACCAAGTTGTGTAATTTCTTCGATTTCATCAACAGAAAATTCGAATTGAGGAAGAGTGATTCGAGTTTTTGTTTGGATTCCCTTTTTCTGAATTTCATCCCAAAGAGGTTCTCCTACCAAAGATTGATCTTCTTTTACCCAAAATCGTTCACTCATTTCACATGCTCCTCTTTTTTGTATGAATGGACTATAATAAAAAGCCATACCCAAAATCAAAACTAAGCATAACACTGCAATTTTTTTCATAAAAGACTACTTTCTCAATTTCACTTAATAGGCATTTTCTGACCAATGACATGAATTATGACCAATTTTAAAATGGAATGAAACCTTTGTTTGGAGAAATTATGAAACTCTTTTTCATCTTTTTTATCAGCCTTATTGCCTCAGCAAAAGAAATTACCCCACGAGTCATTTATGGAGAAGACAATCGATTAGATCCTTTTGAAGTGGTCCATTCTGATCAACTCGATTGGGCGAGATCAACCGCTTTGATTGCGTATGATTATGAGTTGATCCAAAAAGGTGATCGAGTTGAATTACTCTCTGAAACCTTTAGAGAAAGAGCTGGAGTCTGTAAAACCGAACCTTTTTATCAACAACCAAGCCTAGGCCATTGCTCTGCTTTTTTAGTGGCTCCAGATACAGTCGCAACTGCGGGTCACTGCATTCATACCCCTGGAGAATGTAAACGAACTCGAATTATTTTTAATTTTGGATACTGGGAGAAAGATCAACCATTGAATACCGTACCTACAGATGCTGTCTATGAATGTAAAAAAATCATCGCACGAAAACTAGAAAACACGGGGATTGATTATGCAATTATTAAATTAGACAGAAAAGTAATAGATCAAGCTCCCTTATCAATCAGCCAGAAAAAACAGCCTCTTTTAAACACTCCTTTAGTCGTCATTGGACACCCTCACGGTCTTCCTACAAAGATAGCTGCCGGAGCTTCCGTAAAAGAAATCAAAAAGGGTTACTTTATCGCAAACCTAGATACCTACGGAGGAAACTCTGGATCCCCGGTCTTCAATGAAGAAACCGGAGAAGTCGAAGGGATTCTCGTTCGAGGAGAAAGGGATTACGTGTATCAGGGAAACTGTGCTGTTTCTCACCGGTGTCCTCAAAACTTAAATGACGATAGATGCAAAGGAGAAGAAGTCACTCTCACCTCTGCATTCTTATCTCATATCCCGACAGAATAGCTCACTTCATTCCAAAAAGTTGAACTCCAAAATGGAAGATTTGATCTGGAGGATTGTCCTGATCTTTCAACTCTAACGTTTCTCCATGAAAATCATCTAAAAGTTTTTTAATTTTATTTTTTAAAATTTTTAAATCACTTTTATTTCCAGCGAATGTTACAAAACCAAATTCTCTTTGATCTATAGGATCAGATATTTTATCAAGAGCAAACTCCATCATCTTCTTTTGATAATCACGAATCAACAAATGAGTCACTTCATCTTGTGTTTTTAAACAAGGTGTTTTTTGAACCCATTTTCCTTCATTATTTTTTTCCACTAATCCAGAGGATCTTAAATCTGAAACAGCTTTCTTTAACTTCACTTTACTTACTTTTTTCTCAAAAAAATCAAATAATTTTTCATAATCTTCATCAAAAAGATTTAAAAGAATAAGTTCATAAAGCAATGGCATATACCATCGGGAAAAAAGTAATTTAGTGTGATCAGAATTGACCTTAGGTAAAGAAAATCCTTTTTTCTTTTTTGATCTAATTTCATACATTTTTTCCAAAAAGTAGGATTTTTCTTCATCTGTTTTAGATTGAGTAAAACCAACCATGTTCTCAAAGTAAATAGATTCACCTTTTTTTAAATCCAATGCTTTAACAAAACCAGGAATGGTGTTCAGGGTTAAATTCCTTTTTCCCTGAATCACCATTTGAGCAAGAGTATGAGAGGGGATGCCTGCTCGATTAGAAAAATTTCTATAGGTTAGTCGTGAACCATTTCTTTCTTTTACTTCGAAATAATCTTTAAGGAACTCTCTGTAATTTTCATATTCATAAATATTAATCATTCAAAAAACCTTTCGTAAAAATACTATAATGACGCTTCTCTAGAGAAGCTCACTCATCCAACGACTTTCCTTTTAAAAACAACCTCCACTTTTAATTATTTTTCTTATTTTTCTTGTATCTTTACGAAAAACTTTCTTATATTCATCCATAAAATAACCTGGCCGAGTGACATTCATCACTACCACACCTGAAGAATTTTCACGTAAGACGAGATAACCATACTTTTTAAACGCTTTTTTATGACTTAAAAGCATAGGTATCATTTGAACGACTTCTTGCATGGTGTACTTTTCAAAAATGTCAGGCCGAAAACCAATCGAAAGATCTGAGTAATAGCTATTTCCGCTATCATACTTTACCATTTTCAGCTCAATTAAATTCGGATTTTGTTCAGAAAGAAATAAAAGCTTAGCTTTTAAGAAATAAGAATCGATACAATTAAAGATACCAATCATCGGATTTATCAACTCGGAGCGATACTTTTCTGAAATTTCAGATACCGTTAATGACTTTTCTTTTTGATGTATTTTTTCAAATAATTCCATCAAAAAACTCTCTGTATATAAAAAATCCCCAGTCAAATAATAATCATCATCATATCGATTATATCGAGCCAAATCCTTAATTTGATATTTCATAATTCTCTCATGAAACTCTTTATCTTTTTCAGAAGCCAATTCATTGAGGTAACGATCTAAATCTTCAGAATTCATATGAAGAGTCTCATCATCACCAATATCAATTAGACTTGTACGTCCAAAGTGAGGATCATCAAAAGCTAAAGTAGCACTTAAAACAGCACTATAGAGAAAATAATCTCTTTGTTTTAACCGATCAAGAGCTTCTTTAAAACGAGTTAAGTACGAAGACAACAATGCTCTTTTCTCAGGATCGAAACCAAAAACAATCATTTGATTGAGATCTAAATTAAAAATTCGATAAAAACGAGAAATAACTCCTAAAACAACAACCTCCGCCTCTTCTTTGAAAACAGAAGAAATCTGAAGAAGAATATCTTCGTAGGGATCTAATTCATAATTTATTTCTAAAAAAGTAATGGTATTTTTTTCAAGACCATTAGGTAATCTGGTCTTCTTTTTCGTGTAAAAAATCCTTAAATCAATTTTTTTCTTTGGATGTTTTTTAAAATAAGATCGAATCGTCTCTTTTAGTAAGTTCAGGTACTTAAAACCAGAGTTATAATGTTGATAAGACCGAGTTTTAAAAATAATTTTTTTAAACTCACCCTTTTTAAAAGTAGGAAAATCCAAAGAATCTACCGGATAATTAATGTAAACACTTCTATCATCATTAACTGAAATATTTTCAAAAAACGAAGCATCTACTTCAATTTCTCTTGGAACATAAAAAGAATCTAGACCTATTTGAACTTCTCCTGGAAGACCTTTGTCATGATAAACCTCAAAAAGTCCTACATTCTTTAAAAACTGATCTAAATCTTCCTGATTACTTTTTCCTAAAAGATAATCAGTCATCATTCGAGACCAACCTGTTACAAATCTTTC
>PBMP01000052.1 GCA_002722705.1 Pseudobdellovibrionaceae bacterium
GAAGTGCCATCAGTATTTACCGTATGAATCAAACGGGACCTTGAAAAACGAAACAATTTGATTTACTAAATAACACGCCAGCTGGGAGCGTCATGTAAACGCAAATCTTAACTACCGCAAGTTAATAAAAGGGGGATTCGTGATTTTTTTTCGATCTATTTTGTTCGTTTGTTCTTTTCTTAGTGTTTCTCTGGCATTTTCAGAAGACCTTTCTGAGGAAAAAAAGAGACTTGAGTTTGTTCAAGGAGAAATCTCCAAAATTAATCAAAGAATCTCTGAAGGACAAGATGCTAAACTTTTTCAAAAATATTTAGATAAATTTACTCAAGAAGAAAATGAACTCATTGAAAAATTAGATTCTAAAAAAAGTAAAAAAGAAGAGGCTTCTGTCTCTGTTAAAACGAAAAAAAAAGAAAAAAAAGTAGTTAAAAATAAAACAAAAAGAAATAAAAAAGCCAGAAAAGATAATGTTAGGCACACTGTTTATCTAAATAAATCCGTTTCGGAAAGTGAATTAGAAAAAGAAATCAATCTTAAGCTGGAAATAGAAAATGAAAAGCTTTTAAATCATATCGAGCGAGGAAAAGAAGACACCGAAATTAGAAAGTCACAAGCTAATATTGCCTATTTACAGGTCGAAAGAACAAAACTAGTAAGAAAGAGAGAGCATTCTAAATCTAATTTTCCAAAATTTGGTTATCGAGGGCACTTTCAACTACGTACGGAGTTTGCTAAGAATAGACAAGGTGTTCAAGGCACAGATCAGGCTGAACAGACTGTTTTTAGATTAAGAACTTACTTTGATTTTAAGGCGAATGACAGATTAACGTTCAACTTGACCCCTCAGGCGGCAAAAGGATTTGGTGCAAACAGTTCTGCAAGCGCAACGACCAGTGGGTCTACATTGCATACTGATTTGAGCTTTTTTGAAGCGAATGTTGATTATGAAATTGCACGTTATCTGATGATGAAAATAGGAAGACAAGAAGTTTCCTATGGAGATCACTTTATTATAGGCAGCCTTCCTTGGGCAAATACGGGACGAAGTTTTGATGGATTGAAATTTACTTATAAGTCGAAAAAAGGATTTACAGATCTGTTTTACTCTAAAATCAGTGATAATTTTACTTCGAGAATTCCGAGTGATGATGTTGATCTTTATGTTTTATATAATTCCTATGAACTCAATCAATATTTAAAACCTTTGGATGTCTATTATATTTATCAAGACGATGAAATTGTTGGAAATCCACAGATTCACACACTGGGAGTTAGAGTAAAAGGACAGATTGGACCTATTTTTTATCGTACCGAGGACTCGATTCAAAAAGGAAAAGGACTTGGTGAGAATGGTTATCAGTATAATTTAGAAATAGGTGGGAAGGTTTATAAGTATACTTTGTCTGCTGAATATGCAGTTGCAGGTTCGGATTATCGTCAACTTTATCCAACAGGTCACAAATTTTTGGGTTTTGCAGACGTTTTAGGACGAAGAAATATTCGACAAATTGCATTTCACCTGAAGGGTGATGTCATTTCTTGGTTAGGGGTTCGAGCAGACTACCATATTTTCTCAAGACCAGAAAATACGAAATCAGCTTATCAGCTTTTGGGCGGATCCTGGGGAAGCTTAGGAAATTCTACGTCGATTGGGAGTGAAGTCGATCTGGTATTCACTTTTAAAGTTAAGCACGGATTGAAATTTCAGCTTGGAGGATCGATTTTTACCCCAGGAGATTATATGAAAGACCAAAATGCAGGAGTTGCTAAGGCAACTCATTTTGCTTATTTGCAAATGAATGCTTCTTTTTAATTCTGAAAAAGTGTTTGATTGAGTTTATGGTGCGCTGCATTTATTGCTGTTGCGTGACAATCAAAAATTTATATTTTACAATAATAAAAGTAGGTTAGAATAATCTGGGTAGGTAATTCCAAAGGGGGGGGTTGTGAAAACAGAATCTTTGAATTATGAAGCAGTTGAGGCTTCATCAAAATCCTCCGTCTCTAATCCAGTTGTTGTTATTATATACGAAATTGCTTACGTTTTTTATGCATCAATTATTTCATCTTATTTTTTATGCCTTTTGTTATTGAGCGTACTTAAAATTAAACCTCCAATTAATTTAGTAGAATCGCCAGATTTTATTTCTATGCGGTTGGTTCGTTTTTGGAATTTATTTCCAGCTCGATTGAAAATATGGTTGTCTAAACAAAACAAAAGGTTATTTGAGTCTTCTTTCACGCAGTTTTATATTCGTGGATATATTCATAGAAATTATATCGATCCAAACTATTTAAATCAATTCACTCCTTCGAATCAAAATTCTCAGTTTCGTTCTTTTCAAGATTTTTTCACCAGAGATTTTATAAAAAGACAAAAAATAACTACAAAATATGCGTCTCCTTGTGAAGGACTTTTGTGCGACAAAACCACTTTTAAAGAAAATAGAGTGAGTAACGTAAAAGGTGAGAAGATAGGAATGAGGGATATTTTTGGTCGTTCGGCTTCTAGAATACCCAGTGATTATCATTTTTTTAATATATTTTTAAGTAACAGAAACTATCATCATATTCATGCCCCTGTTTCTGGGAAAGTAACTGGAATAGAAAGAATGGCTGGTGATTTGATTGTTTTAAGGCCATGGTACTATAAGAAGAATCCATCTCTCCCTGCTTTTTTAAATGAGAGAGTGAATGTTAATATTCTCGATTCAGATGGTAGAACATGGTTTCTTTCTATTGTTGGGGGACCAGTAGTAAATAGTATTCTTTTTGAAGATTTTATTTCGTTAGGATCTCAGATCGAAGTCGGAGATAAAATTGCCACTTTTGAGTTAGGCTCAACATGCTGTGTGGCAAGTCCACTTGAATTTGAAGTTCAAAATTTAACTTCTGTTGAGGTTTTTCAACCCCTTAAAAAAGAATTATAAGACAATTCTTATTGAATCGAGTCTTAATGTTGTTTCTTCTAAACTCGCATTTACTAATTTAAATTTGTTTTTTAACTCTGATATTTGTCGATTAATCGTTTTTTGAGCGTTTTCTTCTGTTCGAAAATAGATTGTTTTTAAACGTAACATTTCTTTTTCTGTTTGTTCTGAAATTTTTTGTTTATGCTCATCGATAACTTCTATTTTTTTTATATCAGCAAACTCTTGACCTTTTTTTATAATGCTTTCAATAAATTGAGCTGGGATTGATTGAATTGCATTTAATTTTTCTTTTTTTGGGTTTTGTATATTTGGATTTAAGATCTTAAGAGGCCAATGCGAAGTGGTATCTTTTAGTTCAGAGTCTATAACTATTCTTATTGGTGTCGAAGGAAAGAGGTGAAAGGAGTCTAATTTTTTTTGTGTTCTTGTTTCAGCTACAAAAATCATTTCAAAAAGAACGGGATTTTTTTGAAGTTCATTTTTCCATTCTGATAAACTTGCAGTTCCAGTGTCACCATTGAGTACAATATCGATTGCCCCTGTCACCATAGGGTGATCCCAGGTTAAAAAATGAAAATCTTCTCGTTCAACCGCAATATTACGGTCGTAGGTAATGGTCATTCCTTCTTCTTTTAGATAGGGAAATATATCGATTTGCATGTGATCGTCCGGACGAATTGCATCAACATTTTTAGAAACAATTTCCGAATGAATTCCTATTTTATCAAAAATTTCTTCCATAAAAGAACGTAAGTTTTCTGTATCTTCGTTCTTTTTTATTTGCTCAATGATTTTTTTTGCCTCATCTGAGTCATAAGAAATCAGTTCAATTAAAGAGTTTCTTCCGTTTTTTAGCTGTAATTCTATCTCTTGAGCTTTCTTATTTATTAGTTGTAGTGTTTTTTCAAATTTTTTATTACTTAAACTTTTTTCTGGAGCCTCTATAGCTTTGTTTAACTCTTGCCATATTGAAGAGTCTAGAATTGCAGCTCCTTTAAAGTACGATGAAAAAGTATTAAGTCCTTTTTCATAAAAAAGATAAAGAATTTCTTCTTTAGTTTTTTCTATATAAGGAATATGAATTGAAATATCTTTTTTTTGACCTATTCTGTCTAATCTTCCGATTCGTTGCTCTAGTAAATCCGGAGAAGCGGGGAGGTCATATAAAATGAGGTCATGCGCAAACTGAAAATTCCTTCCTTCGCTTCCAATTTCTGAGCAAAGTAAAATTTGAGCTCCATCCAGATCTGAAAAGTATGCTGCTTGTCTATCTCTTTCTAGAATACTTAGTGATTCATGAAAAACAGCAGTTTTAATTCTTTGAATTTTAAGTTCTTCAGCTATTTTTTTTACAGTGCCTTTGCTTTGGCAGATTAAAAGAAACTTGTTTTCTTTATTTTTCTTAAGTAATGAAACGATCCAATGAATTTTCTCTTGTGGTTGAGTTTTATTTGGAAGAGGGTATGGAATGGGAATTCTTTTTGGGAACAAATGAAAATCATGTTCCATTTGTTCTCTGGTATTTCTTATATAACTTCTCCCTGTTCCATGTAGATCAGCTAATGTTTTACAAAGTTCTTTTTTGTTTTTTTTAGACTTAAAATCAGTTTTTTTTATTAAATCTAAATCAATTTTTTTTTCTAATTTTTGTTTTAAGTCATCTGATAATTCGTTTTTATTTAATATTTCTTCACTCAATTTAACTAAATTAACGAATTCATCTTGATATTTTTGATAATTTTCATAAGTATCAAAACGGTTTGGATCAATCAGATGAAGTCTTGAAAAATGACTTTCAATACCCATTTGTTCAGGAGTTGCTGTAAGTAAGAGAATATTTTTTACTCTTTTTGATAGTGTTTCTAGTATTTCATATTCCTCACTGACAGATGTCTTTGACCACTGGATATGATGAGCTTCGTCAATCAGTATAAGGTCCCATTGGGAATTAATAATTTCATTTTCAACATTACTCTCTTTTATTTTTTCAAAACTAGTCAGCCACAAGTTTTTTTCGGAAAACATCTCAGGGAAATATTCTGATTCTTCATCAAAAATAGAAAAGCTTAGATTGAATTTTCTAAACATTTCAATAAACCATTGATAGACCAAAGACTTTGGAACAATAATTAAAACTCTTGAAATACGATTAGTGTGTAATAGTCGATGAGTAATTAATCCGGCTTCAATTGTTTTTCCTAAACCAACTTCGTCTGCTAGAAGGGCTCTTGCAAACGGCAGTTCTGAAACCATTTGTGCTACAAAAAATTGATGTGGAAGAAGTGATATCCTGGGACCTATAAATCCTCTAGATAAAGAATTTGAGAGATTGTAATTGACGCTCAAACATCTACTTCGTAAATCAAAAAGTTCAGGAGAGTCTATTTGGCCTCGAATGAACTTATCTTGTGGACGTTGAATTCCAGAGGTTTCAAAAAGATCGCTTTCGGGAACTACCGAAATATCTCCAGACTGACTTTTGACTTCATAATAGAAAAGATGATCATCTTCTTTTTTATTAATAACATTCAGAAGTTCGCCATTATGATTTCGAACTTGATCTCCTTCATAAAAAAGAGCCCTACTTAAAGGGGCGGTATGTTGGCTATAGATTCTATTTTCGTCAACTCCATGAAAATATACAGTTATTCTTTTTGAATGAATTTCAGTCAGGGTTCCGGTACCTAGCTCTGGCTCCGTATCACTGATTAATCGTTGTCCCACTTTAAAGCTTATTTGATTCATATGCGTAGGAGGGGATGTACATCGAATGATAGGTGGTTTCAAGAAAGGAATAGACAATTTAGACTGTTTGTGTCAATTAGTCTGTATGAATTTTGTAGAGAATGATTCATTTTTAAAGCCAATTTCTTTAGGGGCTTTGATCAAAAAGATTAATGAGATTAATGAGAATCTTGGCGTCGAAGAAGTTGCTTATTTGATTCAACAAGCAACAACTAATGGGGAAGTGAATTCAGAACGAGCATTAGAGTTGGCTCGTCAGTCATTGAACTAAATTTTTATTCTGTAGAGATTGATCTCCTAATTCCATAAGATTTCTTATGCCTTTATTGCTGCTTTTTTCTTTAAGTATAAAGAGCTGTATGTCCCATATTCATTAACCCTTTGTTTTTATTTTTAAAAGTAATGTCATAAAAGTCAGTTTAGTCATAATTACACGAATTGACATAAAATCTAGTATATGTCATACTAAAAAAGTATGTTAAAAGAAACGGCTCATTTTGAGCGAAAAAAAGAGAAGAAAAAATTTTTTACCACGGGTGATGTTGCTGAATTATGTGGAGTCCACTTTAGAACAGTGATTCGGTGGATCGATAAAGGTTATCTTAAAGCTCATCAGCTTCCAGGTAGAGGGGACCGTCGTATTCGTCCACATGATCTTGTTCAATTTCTTGAAGAACATAATATTTCTATTCCTGAAGACTTGAAACACTATACCCCCAGTATTTTGATTGTTGATAACGAGATTGAGGTAGTTCATTCGATAGAACGAATTTTAAGAAAAACTCCTTTTAATTTATTGAGTGCGCTCAGTGGCTTTGAGGCTGGGATTTTATTAGAGGCGTATAGACCTTTGCTGATGACATTAGATTTAAATATGCCGGGGGTATCTGGAATTGAAGTGTTAAATATCTTAAAAAAGAATCCTGAAATGAAATGGATAAAAGTTTTAATTATTTCAGGCGGATCTGATTTAGAAATTCAAAATGCTTTAAATGAAGGAGCAGATGATTACTTAAAAAAACCATTTAGTAATGATGATTTAATTATGAAGATAAAATCATTGATCCCTGAAGAAAGTAATTTAAGAGACTTTTAAGAGGTTTTTATGAAAAACAAAGCATTGATTCTTATTGGTTTTCAGAATGATTATTTCTCTAAGGATGGTATTTTACATGATGTCATCGAATCCGAAGCCAGTAGTGTTTTAACTCATACATTAAATCTTATTGATTCACTCGTTGAAACAAATACACTTATGATTTCAACACCGATTGTTTTTACAGAAAATTATGAAGAATTAGAAAGCCCTGTAGGAATACTGAAAATGATTAAAGATTCACAAGCGTTCAAAAAAGGAAATGGATCTGAAATTATTCCAGAAATATTAGAATATGGCGATCGAATTCAAAATGTTCCTGGAAAAAGAGGGTTAAATGCATTTAGTAATACTGCTTTAGATGAAATTTTAAAGAAAGGCGATGTTCAAGAAGTGATTTTAGCAGGAGTTGTTACTTCAATTTGTATCGACTCTACAGCAAGATCTGCACATGAAAAAGGATATCGTGTTGTTGTACTCAAAGATTGTACTGGCGCCAGAACCCCATTTGAACAAGATTTTTATTTTGAAAATATTTTTCCTTTATATGCAAATGTAATGAACTCTGAAGAACTAATTAAAAACTTAAAATAACTAAAGTTATAAAGAGGTTTTATTATGAAACAAAGTAGAAAAGATGAAATCCAGGCACAAATTAATTACCGTCTCGTAGAAAAGGTTTCTAAATCAATGAAAGAACAAGCTGTTCTTAATGAACAGCTTCAGAATTCAATTCAGTTTCAAGATAAAGTTATTGAATCTCTAAGTGATCTTCTTTTTGTTTTAAATCCAGAGGGAGAAATTGTTCTTACTAATGCAAGGACATCTAGTATTCTTGGGTATAAAAAAGAAGATTTAGAAAACAAACCTTTTGTATGTTTACTTCCTGAATCAAAAGGACAATCTTTTTTTAATACCATTATAGAGCAAAGATCAATAAAAGATGTTAATTGTAATTTAATCTCTCTAGAAGGAGAAGTCATACCCGTTTCATTTTCTGTAAATACCATTTTGAAGCCAAATGGCGAAACGGTTAACTATGTGATCTGTGCTAAAGATGAGAGGGACTCTAAGCTTTTAAAAGAACTAAGAGAAACCCAAAGTCAATTGATTGAATCTCAGAAAATGGCTTCTTTGGGAACTATGACAGCCGGAATAGCTCATGAAATTAATAACCCTATTAGCTATGTGATGAGTAATTTAGGAACTCTAGAGGATTATTCTAAATCTTTAGTCCATTTTTTAAATGCTTTTCGAGAAATTGATTTCAATTCTGAGAATTTAGGCTCTCAGTTACATTCTTTTGGTAAATTAAAAGATGAATTAGATTTAGATTTTGTAAGAGAAGATTTGGTTCCTCTTGTTGAGGAGTCTATGAAGGGTTGTATTCGAGTTACTGAGATTGTTCAAGGTTTAAAGGATTTTTCAAAAATAGATTCTGGAGAAATTGATTCAGTTTCTATTAATGATTGTTTGTTAAAGTCAATAGACTCAGTATTATCAGAAATCGGTCAAGAAATTAAAATTGAGACTGAATTTTTGGATGAGTTACCTCAAATTCAATGTCAGAAAGAAGAGTTAACTCAGGCTTTTTCAAATGTTATAAAAAATTCGTTTGAGTCTAATAAAGATGATGTCTTAATTAAGGTACAAACTCTTTTAGATTCTGACAATGCTAAGATTGAAATTTCAGATAACGGTTGTGGAATACCGGAATCGATTTTGCCTCAGGTTTTTGATCCATTCTTCACCACTAAGACCGTAGGTGAGGGAACGGGATTAGGGCTCTCAATTGCTTATGGAATTATAAAAAATCATGGAGGGTCAATTGAAATAAAGAGTAAAGAAAACCAAGGGACTTCTGTGATTATACGTATTCCGTTAGGATAGAAATATCCATGCAATTTTTTTATTAGAAAGACTTCTGAGAAATTGCTTTGTAGATCTATTTAATTGCGTCATTTTTTTCTGAAAACTAACTAGAATTTAAATTTATTTAAAACCTAATAAAGTTACGATGCTAACGGAAGTTTAATTGAAACGCTCGTTTTTCCAAATTCGGATCTAATAAGAATTTCTCCTCCCGCGGACTTAACTATATTTTGAGTCAAAGATAGACCCAGTCCTCTGCCTTCTCCTACGGCCTTAGTTGTAAAAAATGGGTCGAATACTTTTCCTTTGAGTTCAGTTGGTATGCCAACCCCTGTATCTTCGATTAATATTTCAATTTGGTTTGATTCTTTTCGAGTTGAAACTTCAATTCTTTTTTGTTCTGAGTTTATAGTCGCGTCGATACTATTTTGCAAAACATGATAAAGTACGCTTACGAGAAGTTCTTTTTGTATCTGAACAGATTGATTTTGATTTATAGAGATAATCACCTTTACTTTTGATATTTCAATTTTTTGAGTTAATGCATCAATGGCGATTCTCGTACAGGACTTAATCTCAGCAATTTTTGGAGAATCAATTTTTTTAGTTGGATCTACGTAGGATAAAAGTGTTTGAACAATTTGAGCTATTCTTCCTGTCGCATTTTCTATCTTAGTTGTGTATTTAGTTGCTTCGTTGGTTTGAGTTCTTAAACTTTTGGCTGCTCCTTTAATAATTGCGAGAGGATTGTTAATTTCATGTGCAATTCCTGCAGCAAAAACACCAAGTCCTAAACGTTTTGCGTCTTCAATTCGAGCTTCTTCAGATGCTCTTAGGCGATTGAATAAACGTCTTTGAGTATAAATACTATAGAGTACGGAAAAGAGAAGAATGATCCAGGACGAGAAAATATTGAAGATCCTCGCTTTTGAAATAACAAGTTGATGATCAGATTCCGTAGCTAAAAAAGTAAAGGGTTCAATGAATGAAAGCACAGATGAAAGAAAGAAAAAGCCAATCATGTATTTAATTGCAATTTTTCTGTGCTTAAGTTCAGATTCCCCAAATGCAGTGATGGGAATTACAGAGAATACAAATGAATAAAGAAAAAAAAGAGTCTCTTGTTTAGTCACGGAAATTGCCAAAAGGACACCAAGTGAGAGAGCAAAAAGAAAGAGGTGTCTGAAAAGTATGTTTTTAATAGAGCGACGAAAAATCAGTAATGGAAGTAGAGTAAGTTGAACCCAGATTGCCACAATAAAAATAGGTTTAAATGAATAGAAAACAATTGCGGCAATAAAATCTATGACTGTAAAGCAGAGAAGACATCCATTGAATATCACAATTGGACCTTCAACGTCTTCTGGCATCCCGTCCGTTACCCCAGTAGTAAGGAATCTAGAAATAAGTTGTTTCATCCTTATATTTTTGCCTGTGAAAAGAATCAAATCAAGAGATTATGGACAAATTACTTTCCATTGAATCCTAGATTTTCAATTTTTTTCAATTGTTTTTCTATTTGTATTGACGAGAGATATTTGACCTGGCCGATAGGTGTAAGACGGACAGGGTTAAATCCTGAAAACTGTAAAATTGTCTTTTTAACGCATGCGTACGGAGCATAAAAATTAAAAATAAGATTGTATAGAAAAGGGGAGTCCGAAGTCACGATCATTCGAGCACTTCTTCCTTTAAGGAGCTTGTCCCAGAACGGATCTGAGTCATGGTATTTAAAAGCAAATCCAGGAAGAAAGACTCGGTCAAAAAAACCTTTTAATAGAGCGGGAAGAGAACCCCACCACAATGGATATGCTAAAACGAGGTGATTACACCAGAGTAAGTCTTTTTGGGCTTGGATAAGGTCTGGTTCTAGCGGGGTGACTTTTTTATATCCAAACTCAAGGTTTAAATTAAATGAGAGGCGGTATAGGTCAATCCTTCTTATTTCATGTTCTCCTTTTTGAGCTCCTTTTTCATAAGCATCGATTAAACTTTTACTCAAGCTATTTGGGTGAGGGTGTCCATTGATAAGAAGAATTTTTTTATTCATTGATTAGCTTTCTAGAAAGAGGTTTCTGATACTCCTTTGGAGGATTTAAAGTTTTCTATAAAAGATATTTCATCTGGATACTGATTTAAGTCAATGAGTTCTCGTTGATGTGCCCAATACAAAAAACTATATAAGCTCATTGCAGGGATACTCCAGTCACTGGGATTATTTGGATTGAGTTTTTTTTCCCATTCTCTCAAATACTTTAATCCTTCTGGAATTCTGTTTTTTGTTCTTTCTAAGAAAAATGATTTTTTTTCCATATCAAAACCATCTCTCCTCATTAAAAAGAGAGTGACCCCTGCATCTGTACAGCTGTTGATTACAGAGAGATAGTTCTCTTCCTTAGGAGTAAGCTTTTGTATTTTGTGGTTTTCAGTCAGTGTATTTAAGATGACACGAGATTCAAAAATGGCTGTTTCATTTTGAAAGAGTACGGGAACTCTATTAATTGGAGTTTTTTCTTTTACAAACTGAGCATCTTCTTTGTTATTTACAAAGTCTACTGATTGAAAATTAAAGTCAATATTATGGTTAATCATAAACATTCGACAGGTTCTTACAAATGGTGATCTTTTTGATCCAAGTAAAGTGTATTTCATATTTTTCTTTCTAAAAAAATACTTTAATCATTAAGTTCCTCTATACAATAAAGCTAAATCACTCTTTTTAGAGTGTTTTTTTCTGTATGATGAAATATTTCATCTTGTCCCTTTATCTTTATTTGAGTGTTTTCATCGTAAGAAAATGTATTTTTATCAATTTGCTTAAATTGAGTGTCGTATCTAAGTGATTTAAATTCTTTATCTAAAAAAAGGTTCGAGCTGAGTCCATAGGTTTCACTACCAAGAACTGCAGAGACAGCAAATTCTTTTGAATCAGGTTCAGTCGTTCCCCCTGCGTTGACAGTGATTCCACGAGGAATTACAAAGGATTTTAAAACCTGTTTATTTTCTTTATCCCATATGAAGTAGCCGACCTCTTCGTGAAACGGGCTCTCATCTTCACCTTCTTCCCAAGCTTTTGTACTATATCTTAAAGCAAATAGCTTTTGTTCATGATTTTCAACATCTCCAATAGGTTCAAAATTCATCTCTTGTCGAAAAGAAGTATTTTCTACTAATCGATCTGGATCAGGCGCCCGGTTTTCTCCAGTCCATTTTTCGCTACTCCATTTTCCAATAAAAAAGGCAAGAGGACCGTAATTTTCGTATGACATAAAACTCTCCATTTATATTTTATAGCTTAATGGTATCTTCTTAAATATCCTTCGTCACTCGGTTTTATTTTTTACTCTCCAGTCAAGGTAAAATCGGTTGAGTTCTTGCTCAACATCAGCAATTTCATTGTTTTTGACGGGTAATTTTATCAAAACAGAAAAATCTTTACCTTCTTCTACAATGATTTTCGTTTTTGGGTTAATGGAAGGGACGATGAGACCTTCTTTGTCACAGAACTTACTAATGGTTTTTTTTGCTGCGTCAAGATAGTTTTCGCAAAACTTTTCTCCAATTTCTAATATCTCTTTTTCAAAAGAAGGAAGTTTTTCTTCATGGCTAATTTTAAAAACAAAGGATTTAATCGAATATCCTTTAAAATAAGATTCGTTTTTTAAGCCTTTTGAAAGCATCATGCTATTTGGCAAAGAGATAATGTCTCCTGTTGTTTGTTGAGAGTTTTTTTCTGGACCAATTTCTAGAATTTTAGTTGTAAGTAAACTTTTTTCGATAACGAATCCACGAAAACCGTCAACTTCAATTCGGTGACCTACTTTGAATAAGTGAGAAATGTTGACGAGTGCTCCCCCCGTAAAACACATAATGAGTTCTTTAAATGCTAAAACAACTGCTGCAGCTACAGCTAAAATTGAAACAAAAAATACTTGAAGTTGTGTAAACCATAAGAAGAAAATACAAAGAACTAAGAAATACATCAAATAATGAGATACTTTTCTTTTAAGTACCGTTTTTTCCTGTTTTGTTCCTGGTCTTTTTGAAATTGAATTTAAAATTAACGCTCTTAAAACACCAAATAAAACAAATAGTAAAAAAGTAAATAAAATTGGTTTTAAATAAGAGTATTTAGAAAATAATTCTAAAGTATCTTGAATATAGTTTTCCATTATTTTACTCCTGCTTCTGATCTAAACGGTCGCATAATGTGTTTTTCGTTTAAAACCAAATTCCCTCGAGTAGTCACATCAGTAAGGAACGGTTTTTCATATTTAACGTCGATCACATAAGCTTTAACACTAGCTTTAATGACAAAGTGATTCGACTCAGCTACTTCTTCAAAGACAATAGAGACTGGCTTTTCAAGATAAACAAAACGGCTAGTAATGACAACTTCGTACAAAAGAGCTCTTACATCCTCTAGTTTTTGGTAAATTGAAAAATAAAAGGGGATTACCACCATCATATCAAGAGCGCCGCTGTTTCCACTGGCGACGACGTCTGTTAAAAACTTAGAGTTCGGGATGGTAACTAAATTATCATCAAGAGTGGTAAGTCGAACTGACCTCAGGCCAATGCTTTTTATTTCGCCATATACATTTCCGAAACTTACCCTGTCTCCAACTTGGAATGGACGATCAAATAAAAGAATAAAACCAGCAATCATCGATCCTACAAGATCTTTTAAAGCGAAACCAAATGCGACCGCTGCCGACCCTCCTACTGCTACAAGAAGCTCTTTGGATGGCTGAAAAACATAATAGAATATACCAATAACTCCAAATAGGTAGGTCACAAATGAAAAAACAGTAGTCATCTGTAAAATGACGAGTCTTTTTCCTGTAAATTTTTTTTGAAGTTTTTCAGACCAGGAACTTACGATTTTTACGGCAATAAAAATACAGCCAATCAGAGATAAAAATAAAATCACTTTATCTAGTTTAAAAAAATCAAAAATGAGTAATGAAATGTCTTTATTAGTTTCCATATATAAAATTTTTCACTCTTAAATAACGAATGAGTCCATATTGTGTGGTGATGTCTACCATGTAACGGTTTCTATTATCTTTAAAAAAGAAATTTTTTTCTAGTGCAAGTTTAATAGCATTTCTTACTAGTCCTTTTTGTAGGTTAGTGGTGCTTTCAATCTCTGAAGAAGATAAATTTTCATGTTTTAAAACTTGTGCAATAACAAATAGAAGTTCGTCTGGTATTTTGTCAATCCCGTCAAGTTCGATATTTTTAGGAATATTCACATTAAAAACATTTCTACTTTTCTTTGATAGTGCTGTAATCCATAAGAATAGGGCAGCTCTAGGGTTCCCTCTAGAAAGTTCCCACAATAATTTAAAAAATTTAGACTCAATAGATGCATATTTATCAATTTCATCTTGGGATCGTGTTGCACTAATGAGGAGGTCGTAAGAAAGCCTGAAATCTGATTTCTTATGTCTTCGCATGATTAGCTCTTTGATTTTAGAGTCACTCCATCCTGAAAGTTCAAATACATTTCTAAAAAACTGTGTTCTTCCAAATGCACGATCTAAGTAGAGCCAGCTATATTTATTGAATGACATTATCCAGAAGATATTTTCAGTGTTTAGATTAATTAGATTAATAAGCTCATAGTATGCGTCAAATCCTCCAGTTTGAGAAAGAAAGATGTTTTGGCATTCATCAATAACCACTACGATTTTTTTATTTAACTTTTGATCTAGGTCGTAAAAATCAAAATTTTTATTTTCCTGTTCATTGAAAATTGATCGAATGAACAGGTCTATTTCATTTTTAGTAATCGTTTTAGACGGCATTTTAGCGTATTTTACTTCTAATTCATGATCATTAGAAAGAAGCGATGAAACTTTTTTTAATAGTGTTGTTTTTCCGACTCCTTTGTCACCATAGACAACAAGAGAGTGTTCGTCGGAAGTATCTTTTGCCCACTCTAAAACCTCTTGTGTAATTTTGTCTTCAAGTCCTTGTCCATTAGGGACGTATTCTTCATCTGTAGAAATAGATTTTAAGCTAAAGTGTTCCTTGTAGGAGTGAGGAATTTTATCGTCTGCACCTTCTTCGGCTTCTACCTTTTCAATTTGTTTTTTAAATAAGTTAGCTGATATTTTTTTTGATATTTCAAAATTTTCTGTAAAACGGGTAAAAGTATCGAAGGTAATAAATAAAATAATAAAAAAGAGTAAAAATGTAGCTCTGATTCGAGAAGGACAAATTTCTAGGAATCTAAAAAATTTTTCAACGATGACTCCTGCAAACATTCGTTCTGAGTATCTACGAAACTCAACTTCCCAACGAGAAGACTCGTTAAAGAAATGGTAGAGTGAATAAATAATCACAAAGTAGTTTAATATGGTGTAGAGATAGACTTTTCCTACTGTTGCCTCAATAAAAATCATGGTGAAAAAGTAAAAGATAAAAATATTTTTAAATTTATCAGAAGTTTCACTTGCTTTTTTCTTAAATTCGATAAAATTCACTGAATCTAATCGGGAAATACTTCCTAAAAATATCGTGACAAAAGATTTAATGATTTTTGATGCCAGATACACTTCGGCTATCTTTACTAACAGGCTAACATCGTTTAAAACACGATATTTTTGTAGAAAATAGAGTGTAATTAACCAAAAAAATGAAACAGAACTATCTTTTAGTTTACTCCATAAGCTAAAAAGTTTTCTTAACAGATACGGACGTCTTTTTGATCGAAAAAAGTATTCGAAAAGATGATCAATCCATGAATTGGTTTTAGTAAAAAGATATTTTAATCCGAAGAAAACTCCAATAATAAAGAAAATAAAGAGTAATTTTCCGAGTAGATTAATGTATCCTTCTCGTCCAAGAGAAAGTTGTTCTTGTATAAATAGGTATTTAGAATAGAAATAACTCACTGCTCGATAGGGGGCAGAGATAATTTCGTTTTTAATCATTTTTATAAAATTTAACTGAAATAAAGATTTGAAGAAAAAAGAACTTCCCAAACTATTATAGTAATTCTCTCTAATTGCACTACTGTTTGCAACGAGATGATTAAGTAATTTTAACTCTTGGTTTTTTTTCTCTGTGTAATTTTTTACGATATCTTTTCTCAATTCGATGAGTTCAGTTCTAAGTTTTACTGTATTTGAAATATCATAATCATAATTCGATTGATTTAGAGGAGGAGGGAGTGAGGGTAAGTCTAATGCTCCATTATGTCGAAATAAATCAAAGTAATTTTCACTAGAGAGAGATAGCCAAAGTTTTTCTACTGTTTGAAAATTTTTCAGCAAGGTTTCTTTTTTTGAGATTTCTTCTTTGCTTGAAATAGTCTTTAACTCAGAAGTTAGTTTTTCAAAAAGTTTTATTTTTTCTTCTAAATTATTATTTGTTTCTATCTTTTTATTTAAGAGTTCAATTTTTATTTTTGTAAGATTATTTTCATATTCAAGTATTTCTCTTTTTTTTGAACTTTTTTCAGTGAGTGAGTCTGTTTGATTTTTAATGAGTCGGTCTTCTAGATTTGACTTTGCTTTAAGAGCTTCACTTGAATCTTTATCAATTTTATTTTTTATTTCAGGTAAAACACTTTCTGTAATTCCAGACTCTCTAATTGAGTCGTCAAAGAGTTTGTTCTTTTCTAGAAGTTCAATCTTCTTTTTTATAAGATTAGTTGTTTTTTCAGATAATTGAATTTGAAGATTCTTTAAACCCAGTTGAGTGAGACAGGCAGAGAGAGAATTATTTTCAACGAGAACACCTTGTTTCTCCTCAATGATTTTTTTGAGTTCAAGGATTTGGTCATCTGTTTTCTTTATATCAAAATCGTATCCAAAGATATTTTGTAGATTATAGCCCTCTATCTTTTCACCGGTGAGGACTTTATCAATCGTTGAAATTTGAGTTTGGAGGTTATTCGTTACTTGTTTATATCTATTTAGAGTTGCGTTTCGATTACAGTTTTCTGCGTGAACATTCCATTCAGAGATTGAGAAGAGAGTAAGGATTATAAAAGTGATCAGTTTCACGCTAAAGGTCTCCTGGTGCTTGAGGCATTAACGTGAAAAACTTATCAAAACTCTTCTTTAGACTCTACTTAATTTGTCTACTTTATCATTTGATTTATATGGTCAACAATTGTATGTCTTTTGATCTTATGGGTTCAATACTTTTGGGAGGGAGACGGGGGTTCCCTGTTTAAAGAAAGGATGAGGAGTGTATTTCCTTCCTAAAAATCCCTTTGCCATAAAAGTTAAAATTTTAGGGATAAAAGACAACGGAAACCGATCGATTGAGCCTTGTGGTTTACTTCCGATTGCATATTTTGCAAATGCTTTCATAATGACTGGGCCCAAGGTGCTTTCTTTTTCTGTTTCGGATTCGAATTTCATGAGTTTAACACTGATCCCGGCAAATGGGATTTTTGAAGAACTCATTGTATTTGCAATTGGACTATTGCAACAAGAGGCATACCATCTCATTAATCCTTTTTCAGTCAGTTTCACACAGGCGATTTGCTCGGACCCTTCCGAAAATTCAATGTATGAAGGGTAGGTTTGAAAAAGCTCCGTAGATCCATATTTGTCTAAAATTCTATTTTCTTGCTTAAGATAAGCTGCAAAATTTTGGCAATCACAACAGAGGCATTCAACATGAAAAGACGGTTTATTTGAGGCAACTTGAAGTGTTCCTTTTAGTTTTCCACAAAAACATTCTAATTTTACCTGTTTATTCATCTTTGAGTTCCATTGAGTAAATTTAAGATCAATCTTTCTTTTCTGATTCTATACTTTGAGCCAAAGTATCGTCTAGATGTTTTGCTTTGAGATATGCTTCTCTGTTTTTGAGTTTATCAAAGTATTCTGAAAGTTCAGTGTGTTTGGGGATTGTTCCAAATTCTAAGCCCCAACCAATGTGTGATCCCACGTATACATCTGCTGCGCTAAATGAATCTCCTGCGATAAATGGAGATTCAGTAACTGCTTTGCAAAGAGTATTGATTGTCGTCTCAAAATTCCCATAGCCAGCAACTGCTTCTTTGTTACTCGGAACCTCGAAACCCAGTGTGCGATTGGTAACGGCAGACTCGAGTGGACCTGCAGCAAAAAACATCCATCGATAATAAGCAGATCGTTGATCGATAGAAGGAGCCAGTTTTTTTTCCGGAAAAGCATCCGCTAGATAAGCGCAAATTGCGGCGCATTCTGTAATCACTTTTCTTTTGTGGATAATGGTCGGAACTTTTCCCATAGGGTTGATGGAAAGATAAGGCTCTGATTTCATTTCTTTTCCGTAAGCAACTACTTTAACTTCATATGGAATGTCTAATTCTTCGAGCATCCATCGAACAATTCGAGATCGAGACTGTGGATTTGTGTAAAATTCTACGGTTTCATTTTTCATAAGAGTTATTTTTCCTCAAGGCGTCTTTGCAAATAGTGAATTTGATCGATTAAATGTAGAATCATTTGGATGGATTCACTGTTGGATCCATATGAATTCTTTAATTCGCATATCAAACCAATTCTTTGAAAATCCTCTTGATCAAATAATAGGTCTTCTAAATTGAAAGGATGAATGATTTCAAGCTCAATCCATTCAAGGACCTGTTCTTCTTCAAGTCCGTATTGTGTACAAATTGTTGAAATTTCGTAGGTAGTTACACTCATAACGCCCCCTCTGATTGTTGTTCTTCCCAATTTTTAATTTTTTCAATGAGATCCTGAGGAAGATTTTTTGGAATGGTAATTTTTACAACTGCGTATAAATCTCCGGGGTTCCCAGGTTTTTGAACGCCTTTTCCTTTGACTCGGATGCGTGTTCCTGAGTCAACTCCAGCAGGAATAGTGAGATCAATCGCTCCAGTTAGAGTTGAAACGCGTTGTTTCCCTCCTACAATCGCTTTAGAGAATGAAAGAGGAAGTGAGACTTCTAGATCGTCTCCTTGTCTTGTGAATTTGTCAGATGATCGTACCTGGATCTGAATAAAAAGATCTCCTTTTTCTCCTCCAGAAAGGCTGTCATATCCCATTCCCTTGAATCGTAGTTTTTGACCTGTTTTGATCCCTGCTGGGATTTTTACTTCGATAGATTTATTTTCAGGGGTAGTGAATACTTTTTGAGCACCCAGTATACTGTCTTTAAAATCGACTTCCATGGAGTAAAGAACATCTTGTCCCTTTTGAGGTTGGGAGCGACGTGATGTTTTTGAGTATCCACCCCCAAATAAATCTTCAAAAATATCTTCATAACGTGAGCCATCTGCTCCTTGCCGAAATTCATAATAAAATGGACCTTGGTGACCAGATGCACCAGCTCCTGTTTCAAATGGGCTTCCTCCTTGATCATATTTTTTTCTTTTTTCATCATCGGAGAGAACTTCGTATGCTTCTGAGAGTTCTTTAAATTTTGCTTCAGCTGTTGGGTTATTGGGATTAAGGTCAGGATGATATTTTCTCGCTAGTTTTTTGTAGCTCTTTTTTATCGCTTCTTTTGATGCGTCTTTAGCTACTCCTAAAATTTCATAATAATTTTTCATAACCTTTTATCCGTGATGAACTGATTGAATTAATGATTTAAGCTGAGTTGCGTCAAGCAAGCCGCTTTGTGATTTGACAAGTTGATGATTAAAAAAGAAAAGCGTGGTTGGGATTCCTCGAATACCGTATCGCTGAGAAATAGCGGGGAGCTTTTCTGAATCAAGTTTAAAAAATTCTGCTTTATCCCACAGTTCTTGAGCGACTTGTTTAAAAATCGGTGCATACATTCGACAGGGACCACACCAATCTGCATAGACATCAACCACAACCGGAAGCTGTGCAAGTTGAATAAGTTTATCGAATTGAGCATCGTCTCTAAAAGAATGAAGGTGGTTAACCTCAAGTGAAGTACCGCATTTTCCGCAAAGGGGTGAAGAAGTTTTGGCACGTTCGAGGTCAGTTCGGTTAATGGACTGGCATTTTGGGCAAACTAAAATTTTGTGCGTCATGTCGGTCTGTATATCATATTTTTAAGGCAAAAATCTCAAAAATGAGAGGCCTCTGAATACTCTTTCATCTGACTCATCAGTCTTTCCTGCGATTTCTTCAAAGATCCAGACTCTTTTTTCTTGGTGGAAGGCATATTCTTATAGGGATCGTGTGTTACGTGGTCCATTATACAAAAGTTTTGCTCTGTTTTTAACCACCTTCTTAAATCTTCCATTTTAAACACTTCTCCAAGACACGTATTGATTAAAATTTTTCTCACTCCAAAAGCTTCAAAAGCTTCGATTATAAAAGATTCGGTTATTTGATTTCTATAGGATATGATCAAACGACCTTTTATTTTAGTTTGTTAGAAAGTGAAATATGAATACAAAAAAGCATCTTCCTTTTGCGGAGTTCGTAGTCTTGATGGCTATGCTTACTTCAGTGATTCCTTTAGCAATTGATGGAATGCTTCCAGCCTTTCCAAATATAGGACACACTCTTCGTGTTGAGTCATCAGAGCAATTACAGTTGATTGTCGCTGTTCTTTTTTTAGGCTTTGGTTTTGGGCAGCTTCTTTTTGGTCCTCTTTCTGATGTTTTAGGTCGTAAAACACCTATTTATATTGGTTTGGTTGTTTTTATGGTGGGCTCTGTTACTGCTGGATTTGCTCAAAGCTATGAAATTTTTCTATTGGGGAGGTTTTTGCAAGGATTTGGAGGTGCGTCTCCTCGAATTGTATCTCTGGCATTGATTAGGGATGAGTACTCTGGAAATGCGATGGCTAAAATTACTTCTCTGGTAATGACGGTATTTATTTTGGTGCCGGCAGTTGCTCCTGCGTTAGGTCAAGGAATCTTGTTATTTGCAGGATGGAGACAGATTTTCATTCTCCTCTTTGGTATGTCTTTGTTTGTATTTATATGGTTTGGGGTTCGTCAGCATGAAACTCTTGTTCGGTCTCAAAGAAAACCACTGAGCATGAAAACAATTCGATCTGGAGTGAAAGAAACTTTTTCTCAGTCAATCACGGTGAGATGCATGATTGTCTCAGGTCTTGTTTTTGGGATATTCGTTGCTTATTTAGGATCAGTACAGGGAATTTTCTCTAACCTATTTAGTGTAACTGAGCAGTTTCCACTTTACTTTGCAATGCTTGCTCTTTCCATTGGTCTTGCTTCTTTTTTTAACTCCCGTTTAGTGATGCGGTTAGGAATGAGAAGGTTGATTTTTTTTGCTTTTTTATCAATGGCTGTACTGTCTAATGTATTTGTTATTTACTTATATACTTCGGATATTCATACACCTCCGCTGTGGTTATTTATGGGGTATTTATCACCTGTATTTTTTACTGTTGGATTTTTATTTGGAAACTTAAATGCTCTGGCTATGAGTCCTCTAGGGCATGTGGCGGGGATTGGATCTGCTTTACTTGGATGTGTTCAGAGTACTCTTTCTGTTGTTATTGGAGTTATTCTTGGAAGGTTTTTTCATGATAGCATTATTCCTTTGGTATTAAGTTTTGCCACGATAAGTTTACTTGGAATGATGATTCTGGGCCCTGGAATGACTAAAAACCAAAATATATAAAAGCAATTAAAGATCGATTTTAAATATTTTATTTTTGCCTTTTGCTCCACTCATCAAAGTAATCTGCGATTTTGAGCAATCGTAGTATTTTGCTAAAAGTTCAATGACACGCTTATTGGCCTTTCCGTCGATAGGGGGTACGTTTACCCTGACTAAATAAACGCCTTCTTGTGTTTTTTCTACACCTTCTTTTTTAGATTTTGTTTTAACAATGACACTGATTTTCATAAGAGAGGACCAATGACTCGGCCTAGTTCATAATTTAAAAGGAGGCTTTGCATATCAAAACTTTCATTTGTGCTAGAACGTCTCAGTATAAGGTCTAAAGTCCATTTCTAGGGTCCATGTGTCTTTTGGTTGATCACATAAAGTGAGAAGTGCTTTTGCTAGGTTTTGAGGATTCATAAAGTTTTCGTTTACTGTGTTTGGATTTAAGTTTCTTGTTCTTTGATTGTCAATTAATCCATCTAAAATAATATGAGTTGCATGAACTCCGAGTGGTCCCATTTCTCTTGCAAGACTTTGTGTCAGAATTCGAAGGGAGCTTTTTGCGATTGCAAATGCAGAAGTTTTTTTGCCTCCACGTGTACTGGCAGTTGCTCCAATGTTTAAGATATGAAGAATATCGTTCTCTTTTCGATGAGATAAACATTCTGAAATACAGTGAAATGCACTAAAAAAGTTAAGATCAAGAGATTCTTTTAGATCATTAAGAGTGAGTTCTGCGACTAATTTTCCTCCAGTCCAAGTTCCAGCATTGTTAATGAGTGCATCGACTTTATCAAATTGATTAAAAATTTCTTTAAAAGCTCGTGTTACAGAGGGTGCATCAGTCAGATCACAGACCAGAGGAAGTATGGAGTGTTTTATTTGTGATTCTTCTTGAAGTGATTTTAAGCGAGATTCATTGCGTGCAATTGCTGCTACTTGATATCCTTGCTTGACTGCTTCTAGAGCAGTCGCTCTACCTAGTCCTTCGCTTGCTCCTGTGATTACAAGGGTTCGTTTTTGTTGCATAGGGTTCCTCCTAGGGTTTTAAGCAAAAGGCATAACAAATAACGCAAATAAATATTCAAATCTCTCTGCTATGAGAGTAAGTCTCTATTAAAATAAAGAGTTTAACCAGCTTAATCGTTCAGGTGCTTTAGCAACTAGTCTAATTTCTTGGGTACAGGTATACGGACAGCCTTCTACGTCTACGACTTTAAATCCTTCAGCGACTGCTATATAGTCAGGAAGGTAAGCAAGTGCTTTTCCGCTATGAACAAGAGAAACTACTGTTGATAAAGAGGATGTTAAAAAACTTTTTTTTCTTGGAAACATATCGTCTCGCCAACCATCAGGGGATTGTTGCTTTTGAACACTGCCATAAATAAATTGATCTGGAACAACAAAAGAATACTTCAAAACTTCTGTGATAGAAATTTTTCCTTTTGTTTTACCAAAAGTATGATTTTCAGAGGCACACGTAACAAAGTGAACTTTTCCAAGTGGTTTGGAAGTTAATCGAGAATCAGGTTCGATCGTTAAAAGCGCTAGATCTGCATCTCCAAGAAGTACTTTTTCCATTGCTTCTTTATCTTCTTTTCCTACGTATCGAATTTGAATGTCGTTAAAGTTTTTCAGTAAAGGTTGAATAAAGTCTACGCCAAATTTTGCAAGAAGGACTTCAGGTCCGGTAATAATGGCTTCAATTCTGCTTTTTCCACCCGAAACAGAAAACCGAACGGATTCTTCTAATTCAATGATTTCTTTTGCTTTTGCTCTGAGTTCTAATCCAGAAGGAGTGAGTCGAATATTTCTCCCTTGTCTTTCAAAGAGACGAACACCGAGTTCATCTTCCAGGCCTGATACGGCTTTACTGAGTGAAGCTACGGAGATTCCTGTTGTTTTTGCCGCGTGGTGAAAGTTTTGTTGCTGCGCAACAGATAGGAAATATTTTAATCGATAAAGTTCCATTGACTTTCAGTAACGTAGTTTTTCTTTTGTTTCAATATTCGAAACAAATATTGAATTATTGTTTCTTTTTTATTTCTAATCCTCTTTGTACCTTGGTCTCAAGAAAGGAAACTACAAAATGAACAAAATAAATAAAATAGCTCATGTTGCTTTATTGCTTCCTGCAGTTTTTGGGACGCATAATGTTATTCAAGGAGAGGTTTCGAACCCTTCTCAAAATGAGGAACCGACTCAGAAGCATTTGAATCAGATGTCTTTAACTTCGATAGAAGAATCTTATCTTCAGGTAGATACAATTTGTAAAGCACGCGCATTCAACGCAGACCCTATTGCGGTTGAGAGAGAGTTGCCCAGTGTAGAAGTGAGTGCCATTTACAGCTAGATGCAATGAATGGGGAAGGCCCTCAAAACTCAAAGGGGTCTTCTCTTATTCTGAGGTTTTTATGAGAAAATTTATATTTACATCAAAAATTTATAAAAAAATTTCATCTATTCTCTCTGAGTCTTTAGATATTTTTCCTATTTTGGGTAAGGAAGAAAATCTTCTTCCGGTCACTGCAGCTGTTTCTAAGGGGATTGCGCAAGAGGTAGGGACTAGTAATGATGAGTTTCTTCGTTTTCTTTATGATGCTTCTTCAAAAAAAAAGATTTCAGCGGACTCTCTCTTTTCAGAAATGATTACTTTAGATCAATCACCCCACTTGGGGGTTGGGGTTCGGATTTGGTCTTCAGAAAGTGATCGTCTTGATATCTATGCTAAAGGAATGAGGGAGCTTCTTCATCCTCACTATTCTTTTAATGACGATGGAACGATTAAACAGCTCGTTTTATTTCCAGCAGCAATCGCAAAAATCTTAGCTCGTCAAGAGATTGAAGCAGTTATTGTTAAGCAATGGGCTCAGAATACAATTTTGGGAAACTGGGACCCTAAAACTACCTTTTATCAAACCAATATTTGGGAGTTAAAAAATAATGATGCAATTCGTTTTTCTCAAATGATTAGTCAAAAGCAACTTGCTTTGTTAGGAACTCATGACGTCATCGCTCATATTGCTCATTCAAATAAAGAAGAGATGCAGAAACTTTCAGTTTTAGCTAAAAATATATATAGAGAGCTGAGTCATTACTTTGATGGAATTATTGAACCGAACCTTGGATCAAGAATTTTACCGTATGCAGCGACAGTGATCTTAGATGACCTTGCTCAACCTCCTTCTTATCAGTCTAAGTCACATCAAATGGTTCTTGGTGCTCTTATGGACGAAATTAGAAGAAGAAGTATTTCTCCAAAGCAAAAAAATATGATTATCCAGTTTCCAAAAAAATTCAAAGAAA
>PBMP01000053.1 GCA_002722705.1 Pseudobdellovibrionaceae bacterium
AACATCATACCCGAACTCTTCAACTTAATTTTCTTAGATCTATCTTATATTTACAGATAATCTCTTACCTATGTCTCTTTAATCCACAACCTAAAATTTCGGTATGAGTTTTACAGGTGATTATTTGTTAAACAGCCTTTATCTTTTGAGTGTTGGAAATCATTAGGTTTTTTATTGGTACGGTGTTCGCAAAGGTACAGTTCGTTGGGTGACTGGGTTCCACCCAATCAAAGAAGATGTGGGAACCCTTTGCGGAGTGGATGATGAATCAAAAAGTATCTTTTTTTGTAGGTGGACTCATTGGCCTGATTTTATGGGGAGCCGGGCAAGCCAGTCAAGTTGTCCTTACAAATCGTTCAGATCGAACAAAACCTCAAAGAGAAGACTGTGTTCATTGTGGTGTTTATGAAGTTGCTCCAGAAACTAATTTGGTTTCTCAAGATGTGACTGATTTACTTCGTTTGAGTCGATCTCCTGAGATTTCTGATTTAGTCCAAGTCCCACAAACCCCTGTTTCTGGACCCGTGAACTGGCAACCTGGTCAGCCTCTTCCGGGGCCTCGTCCTGTTTTACTGGATCCACAAGAAATCGCTCTTCGTGGTTATTCGACTTATGATCCACGGTTTCGGGTGACTCAGGAGCAACTCGATCAGATGCCGATTTTTCAGGAAGTATTTTCACAATATCTAAGAACCCCCAATCTTTCTCAATCTATGCAAATTGGTTTGACTAAAACCATGTAAAAACCTTTTTTTATGGGGTTTTTGATTAAAAATTTTCTCTCCCCCCTCTCTCATTGCCTCGGTAAAGTAGAAATGCTTTACCGAGGCTTTTTCTTTTTTTGTAAAAATTACATTTAAAAAAAGATACGACTTAAAAGGTGCTTAAAATTATTCTGTAAAAACAAAGGGTAAGGGGAGTTGTTTGATTTTATGACAAAAAGCGTCATTTGGCGTTTTTTGTCCAAGTAACGTGATGAGATTGGAGTTTCTCAAAAAATGAGAAATAAAAAATTCATTTGAGTATGATGTTGTTTTTATAGGGAAAAAATTTCATAGGAAGTTCGCATAAAAATTTGAAAAAGCTGGCACGGGTCTCGCATTAGGGGGAAGCAAGTAAGCGCTCAAGATGAGTGTACATAACTTACTCCTCTCTCTCTCTTATGAAAAAAGCCTCTGGATATCCCAGAGGCTTTTTTCATGAATTTTCCCCTCAGCTCAAAACTCTCAGTTTATTGAATTTTCTCGTTTTTTTAGAAGAGAGAAGCTATATAGGATAGTTCTATGGCTATTGTGCGTGAACTTCCTGTCATTGATCGAGATGATCAAGATCGACCCCTTTCTCCTTCAAAGGCAGAATCTATTCCTGTGGCAAAGAAGCCTGAGTGGATTAAGATTAGGCCTCCTTCAGGCGAAAATTATCAGCATCTAAAGGGAATGCTTCGCGAAAGAAAACTATTCACTGTTTGTGAAGAAGCTCGTTGTCCAAATCTTACTGAATGTTGGGCCGGCGGAACTGCTACCTTTATGTTGGGTGGAGATACGTGTACTCGTGCTTGTCGTTTTTGTCATATCAAAACCGCTAGAAATCCTCTCCCACTGGATTCTGAAGAACCTCTTCATGTTGCTCAAAGTGTCTCTGACCTGGGATTAAAGTACATCGTATTAACTTCGGTAGATCGAGATGATTTGAAAGATGGAATGTCAGGACATTTTGCTGAGACCATCGTTCAAATAAAGAAAAGAGTTCCTCAAATGATTGTTGAAGCTCTTGTCCCCGATTTTAGAGGAGACCGTTCTTGTATTGAAACGATCGTCAATTCAGATTTAGATGTGTACGCTCATAATATTGAAACCGTACGAAGGCTTCAATATCGGGTAAGAGATCCGCGTGCTTTTTATGAACAAAGTTTAGAAACACTTCGATATGCCAAAGCGTATGCAAAGGGAAGAAAGACGCCGTTGTATACTAAGAGTTCAATTATGGTGGGTTTAGGAGAGAGCTGGGACGAAATTGAACAAGCATGTGAGGATTTAAGGAAAAATCATGTCGATGTAGTGACTTTTGGACAATATCTTCGTCCTACTCAAAAACATTTACCCGTAGAAAAGTTTTACACCCCAGAAGAATTTGAAAAACTTCAACAAATGGCTGAAGCAAAAGGTTTTTTGTATGTTGCCTCTGGAGTCATGGTTCGCTCAAGTTATAAAGCTGCGGAGTTCTTCATGAGAGGGGTTGTTGAAAAAGATCGAGCAGATGCTCAAAACAAAAAGTAAGGAGAAGCCCCATGGAATTTCGATTACCTGAATTAGGTGAAGGCGTGAATGAAGGAGAGTTAGTCAAATGGAGAGTCGCTGTCGGAGACAACGTCGCTCATGATCAGATTTTGTGTGAAATCATGACTGATAAAGCAACGATTGAAATCCCTTCTCCTTTTGCAGGGCCAGTTACTGAGCTTCATCACCAAGAGGGGGATACTGTAGAGGTTGATTCGGTATTAATTACTTATTCTGGTGATGGAAAAGAAGAAGCTCCCGTTAAAAAAGAAGAGAAAAAGATCGAAAAGAAAGAAGTGCCGGTTGCTCAGTCTACACCACAAAGTAACCCTCCTTCGGTGACCGTCTCAGCTGCTCCTGTCGTTCCAAGTGTCGGTGGAAAAGTTTCTGCAGCTCCGTCAGTGCGGCGGTTAGCTCGTGAAGCAGGAATCGACCTTCTTCAGGTTACTGGTACTGGTGCAGGAGGAAGAGTCACTCAGTCTGATGTTCAAAAAATGATTCGTGGGGGAGGAGCATTGGCTGCTGGAGCACCAAAATTTGCCTCTCGTCAGGTGAAGCCTGCTGGTGGTGAAAGGGTGATTCCTTTCAAAGGTCTTCGGAAACAAATTGCAAAGAAAATGAGAGAATCAAAAGATAAAGCCGCTCATTTTACTTACGTTGAGGAAGCTGACGCAACAGCACTTGTTCGATTAAGAAAACAGGCAAAAGAACTCGGCGCTGCACAAGGAGTGAAGGTAACTTTTCTTCCTTTTATTATGAAAGCAATGGCCGCAGCTCTTAAGCAGCACCCTGAGTTAAATTCAATTGTGGATGACGAAAATAATCAAATCATTCAAAAGAACGATTTTAATATCAGTCTTTCTATTCAAACAGATGATGGTTTGACGGCTCCAGTGATTTCTGCAGTTGGACAAAAATCGATCTTAGAAATTGCTGCTGAAATTCAAGATATCGTTGAACGTGCTCGTAAAAATAAACTGACCATGGACGATTTTAAAGATGGAACGATTACTTTAACGAATGCTGGATCCATTGGAGGTCTTTTCTCAACTCCTGTGATTAATTATCCACAGGTTGCGATTCTTGGATTTAATAAAATTTTTAGAAAACCAGTTGTTAGAAATGTTCGCGGGGTGGAAAAAGTAGTCATTCGAGATTGGACTTATTTTTCAATTTCATTAGACCATCGAGTGGTTGATGGTGCAATTGCTGCTGAGTTCATGAAAACCCTCATTCGTTACGTCGAAAACCCAAGTCTATTATTGCTGGATACCCTTTAGGAGATTGTTGTGTCTGAAAATAAAAAAACTCAAGTTGTTGTTATTGGTGCTGGTCCTGCCGGATACGTTTGTGCGATTCGGTTGGCTCAACTTGGTAAAAAAGTAATCGTTGTAGAGAAAGCAGAAGCAGGTGGTGTTTGTTTGAACCGAGGCTGTATTCCTTCAAAAGCTTTGATTTATGCAGGATCTCTTTATGAGAAAATGCATCATAGCACAGAGATGGGATTTACTGTTCAAGGCGTTCAAGTGGATATGAAGCAACTTCAAAAATGGAAAAACTCCGTTGTCTCTAAGCTGACCGGTGGGGTTTCCGGTCTTTTAAAAGCAAATGGTTGTGAAGTTATTGCAGGGGAAGCTCGGTTTTTAGGGCCACGACAATTGAAAGTGGCTGATACTACGATCGACTTTGAACAGTGTGTGGTGGCTACTGGATCTCGTCCTACTCCGTTAAAAGGATTTGATGTTGATCAAAAAACTGTTTTAGATAGTACAGGAGCGCTTTCTCAGGACTCTCTTCCCCAGTCTCTCGTTTGTATTGGTGGTGGTTACATTGGTCTTGAGCTAGGGATGTTTTACGCGAAAATGGGCGTCGAAGTTACTGTAGTAGAAGCAGGACCCCAGCTCTTAGGAATCATGGATCGAGATCTAGTGAGAGTCGTTGAGAAAAAAATGAAGGCTCTGAAAATGAAAGTACTTACCGGGACTTTTGTAAAAGGGATGAAGAAAAGTAAATCGGGCTGCGAAGTAGAGGTTGAAACGGATGGGAAAAAATCGACCCTCTCAACACAGAAGGTTATTGTGACGATTGGACGGATTCCAAATACAGATTCTCTTGATCTTGAAAAGGCAGGATTAAAAACAGATTCTCACGGATTTCTTCGTGTCGGTCCTACTCGAATGACAGATATTCCTGGAATTTATGCCATTGGTGACGTTGCTGGACAACCACTACTTGCACATAAAGGTTCTAAAGAAGGAATTGTTGCAGCAGAATCCATTGCAGGAAAATCCACCGTATATGATGTAGCTGCGATTCCAGCGGTGATTTTTACTGATCCCGAAATTGCCAGTGTGGGTTTGTCTGAAAGCGAAGCAAAACAACAAGGGTATGATGTACAAGTCGGAACATTTCCTTTCGCAGCAAATGGAAGAGCACTTTCTGTGACTGAACCAGAAGGAATGGTGAAAATGGTTGCGGATCGTCCAAGTGGTCGACTTTTAGGTGTCCATATCGTGGGAGTGGAGGCTTCTAACTTGATTGCAGAAGCTTCTTTGGCTCTTGAAATGGGAGCCACAGTTGAAGATATTGCTTCTACTGTTCATGCTCATCCGACTCTTCCAGAGACTCTCATGGAAGCAGCAGAAGCCACTTTAGGACATGCAATTCATATCTTTCAGAGAAAGAAGCCTACTGCTTCTCCTCAAGCAAGCTTATGAGAATAATTTCAATTGAAGGTCAACGAACTTATTCAGAAGTTCGTGACCTTCAAAAAAAAATTCTTCAAAAAAGAATAGATGGTTCTATTGAAGACACTGTGCTTTTTCTTGAGCATCTGCCTGTGGTTACACAAGGTCGTGGCTTACAAAAAACAGGTGAGGATCGACCTCGTCATATGCCGCTACCCATTCTGCCAGATTCAATTGAGTTTTGTGAAAGTGAGCGGGGAGGGGACTTAACGTATCATGGTCCAGGTCAGTTAGTGATTTATCCCATTGTTCACCTGGGTGAATCTTTACTTTTTCCAGAAAAGGATATTGATTTTTATATCCGTTTTCTAGAAAAAACCCTTTTCGATATACTTAAACCCTACGGGCTCGTTGGGGAGCATCGAAAAAATGCCACTGGCGTGTGGGTGAATCAAATGAAAATCGCTTCTATTGGAATTGCTCTAAGAAAATGGGTGACCTATCACGGCATTGCAATTAACGTCGTCAATTCAATGAAGCCGTTTCAGTTATTCTCTCCGTGTGGTTTTCAGGCAGAAATAATGACCAATTTAGAGTCTCTATTAAAAGAAAACCTTCCTTGGGAAGAGGCAAATTGGAGGGGTTGGTTGGAAACGCTTTGGGCTCGTCAGTGGGGTGGAGAAATTGAGTCTTCTTCGTTTGAAAATCTAGTATCTAAATTTAGCTAATTATTGGGCCGCTTTTTAAGATATCAAAAAATTCTTTTCTCGTTGCGGGGTCATCATAGAAGTCCCCTTTCATTGCACTAGTGATTGTTTTGCTGTTTTGTTTTTGGACTCCTCTCATCATCATACAGAGGTGGTAAGCTTCAATGACTACACCCACTCCCTGAGGGGCAAGCGTGTTCATTAATCCTTCAGCAACTTGATTGGTAAGTCTTTCTTGTACTTGTAGTCTTCTTGCAAAAACGTCAACGACTCGAGGAATTTTACTGAGACCTAAGATTTTTTGATCAGGAATATAAGCCACATGAGCTTTTCCAAAAAAAGGAATCATATGATGTTCACAAAGTGAGTAAAATTCAATATCTCTTACGACCACCATATCATTAGATTCAGCATCGAATACGCCTTCTCCAATGACTTCCTCTACGGTTTGATGGTAGCCACTAGTAAGAAACTCATATGACTTTTCAACGCGTTTAGGGGTGGATAAAAGACCTTGTCTTTCTGGGTTTTCACCGATTTGATTTAAAATGTGTTTAATTTGTTCTTGAATTTGAATATTCATTTTACTTCTCTTTTTTTATGAACGGGTTCTTTCTACGGAAATAATTCCTTTTTTGGATTCTAAGGTACTTGTGATCTTTCCAAGTTGTTCTGTGTCTCCGACTTCTAGGTCGAAAAGCGCAATTGCTTTTCTGTCTTTAGTTGTTCTTATGTTAACAGAAGTGATGTTGATTCCTTGACCTGTAATTGCTTGTGATATTGTTGCCAGAATTCCAGGCTCATCTAAAGCTAAGATTCGCACACGAACATGATGTTTATTTAATTTTTTCTGTGGAATATTCCAACGGACAGCGACCCTACGGTCTGGGTCTGTGTCTAGTGCTTTTGGACAGTTTGATGTATGTATGGTTACTCCTCGTCCTCGAGTGATAAACCCAATAATAGGATCTCCTGGAAGAGGATTACAACACCTTGCAAATCGAATGAGTACATCATCAAGGTTGTCTACAACAATTGCATTTTTTCCCTCGTTTCGTTTTCTTGCAGATCTAAATACTTTTTTTAGAAAACTTTCATCCTCAGGAGGTTGTTCTTGTTTTTTTTCTAAAACTTCGTCTTCAGGAATCAGTTCTTCGATGATGTTATCAAGAGTTAATCTTCCATAACCTACGGCAATATAGAGTTCATCCACTGACCTTAGTTTATGAGCTTGTGCAGCTTTGAGGAGTTCTCCCTGTTTTTCAAGTTTATTGACTGTTCGGTTGTATTTTCTGAATCCTTTTTCTAATATTTCTCTTCCAAGTTCTTTTGCTCTTTCTCTCTCTTGATGTTTAATGAATGCACGAATTTTAGCTTTGGCTCGAGAGCTTCGAACAATTTTTAACCAGTCTTTAGATGGAGATTGGTTTGCAGAAGTCATGACCTTTACTGTGTCACCTGACTTTAAGCGATGTTTAAGAGGGACTATTTTTCCATTAATTTTTGCTCCTACACATTGATTTCCAACATCCGTATGTACTGAATAAGCAAAATCAAGTGGAGTAGCACCATGAGGAAGTTGTTTGACTTCTCCTGTTGGAGTAAAAACAAATACATCTTCTTCAAAAAGATCAATTTTGACTGTTTCTAAAAATTCTGCAGGATCAGAAAGGTCTTTTTGCCATTCTAAAAGTCGATTAACCCATTCTAAGTTTTTACGTGATTTTTTATCAAATTTTCCTTCTTTGTACTGCCAGTGAGCCGCAATTCCGTTTTCAGCTGTTTCTGCCATATCATGAGTTCGAATTTGAATTTCCACTCGTTCTCCGTAAGGACCAATGACAGTTGTATGAAGGGATTGATAAGAGTTTGCTTTTGGCATTGCTATGTAATCTTTAAAACGTCCTGGAACAGGTTTGTAGGTTGCATGAATTACACCCAAAGCCTTATAGCATTCGGTAATGTTATCTACAGTGATTCTGAATGCCAGAATGTCATAGAGTTGTTCGAATTCTACTTTGCGTCTTTCCATTTTTTTATAAATAGAAAAAAAGTGTTTCGCACGTCCAATGACTTCTGCTTTGATATCGTAATCTCTTAATTTTTCGATTAGAATTTCACAAACTTCTTCAAGGTATTTGTGTCGTTCTTTTTTTGTTTTTGAAACTTTTTGAGCAAGTTTAAAGTATACATCTTGATGTAAGTACCTTAGACATAAATCTTCCAATTCCATTTTTAACCAACTGATTCCAAGTCGGTTTGCAATAGGGGCGTAGATGTCTAAGGTTTCCTGTGCAATAGAGCGTTGTTTATGTGGAGAGAGGTGCTCCAGTGTTTTCATATTATTGAGTCGGTCTGCAAGTTTGACAATGATCACTCGAATGTCTTTAGCCATCGCGATAATCATTTTTCTAAAATTTTCAGCTTGTTTTTCCTCACTCGTTTTAAAGTTCATTTTTGAGAGTTTCGTAACTCCGTCTACAAGGATGGCTACGTCTTCACCAAAGTGAGCTTGAATATCTTCTAAAGTGACATCGGTATCCTCGACCGTATCATGAAGGAGTCCTGTGACTACGGAATCAATATCCATTTTCATTTCAGCCAGACTATGTGCAACCTCTACAGGGTGAATAAAATAGGGATCCCCACTTGCTCTTTTTTGTGAGTCATGTGCTTCTTTTGCAAAGTCATAAGCTTTTTTTAAAATATCGAAATTGGCATCAGGAAAATTTCTTGCCATTACTTCACAAATGGTATCAATTCCAATAATCGAAGTTTTAGGCACTTTGAATACCTTTCATGCGTCGAGTGACTAATCTAAGCATTTCTTGGTATGCATTTTCTAAATTGTCGTTGATAATGATTTTGTCGAATTTTTCAGCTTCTTTCATTTCTTTTTTAGCATTAGAGATTCTTTTCTCGATCTCTTCATCAGAATCAGTTCCTCGTCCTTTTAAGCGGCATTTAAGTTCAGGAAGTGTCGGGGGAGCAATGAAAATACTTAGTGTTTGGTCCGGAAATGCATTTCTAAAGCTTTCTGCTCCTTGTACATCAATATCTAGGAGAACGGATTGCCCTAAGGAAAATGACTCTTCAATAAAAGTTTTTGAAGTCCCATAATACTGACCATGAACTTCTGCCCATTCGATAAAATCTCCGTTTTTAATTTTATTTTTAAACTGGTCTATATTGATAAAATGATAATCGGTTCCATTAATTTCATTTTTTCTTGGAGGTCGAGTAGTTGTAGAAATAGAAAGGACTACTTCTGATTGAAGTTCTTGAAGAAGTCGTCGACAGAGAGTGGTCTTCCCCGCTCCAGAAGGTGCACTAATTACAATTAAAATAGGTGTTTTTAAAGAATCTTCATTCATTTTAATCTTCCTATTCAATGTTGAGTACTTGCTCTCTCATTTGTTCAATTCCAACTTTAATCTTAACAATTTCATTCTGAATGCTTAAATCTTGAGATTTATTTCCAAGTGTATTGGCTTCTCTATTTAATTCTTGTAGAAAAAATTCTAATTTTCTTCCATGTGTATCTTTGTTTTTTAGAGATTGAGTAAAGTGCTGAATATGACCGTTTAAACGGGTGATTTCTTCTTGAATATCTGATTTCTCTAGAAGAAGAGCAAGTTCTTGAGCGAGCCGTGATTCAATTACATGAGTCTGGTCTTCAATAGGGTAAGTTTCAAAAACTTTTGTGATTTTTAGTTTCATCTTTTCTGATTGAACTTTTTCCCACTCAGGGCGGAGGTTTTCAATTTTTTTTAGACTACTGTCTAAATCAGAAAGAGCATTTAAAAAGAACTGTTGAAGATTGTCTCCTTCGATCTGTCTCATTGAAATAAGTTTTTCTAGTGTGGCTTCAACACAAGGTTCAATCTCATTCCAAAGAGCGTTTTCTTCTTCATTTGACATCAAGACTTGAGATTTTTTTTGAATCACATCTGGAAAGTTCGCAATATGATGGGATTTAATTTTTCCTTCGAGTCCCAATGTGTTTTGAATCGATTTTAAACATTCAAAATAGTTAGCTGCAAGGGTCAGGTCCGCTGAAACTTCAAAATCACTTCCTGAAAGTGAACGAATTTTTTCAATTTTAAATTCTACAGATCCCCTTCGGATTCGTTTTTGAATCAATTTTCTTAAAGGAATTTCAATCGAAGAGAGTTCTTTTGGGAGTCTGAGTTTTAAATCTAAATATCGATGGTTGAGAGATTTTACTTCAAAACGATAGCTCGCTCCCAATAAATCTGTTTGGATACTTGCAAATCCAGTCATTGAAAGGAGGGAAGAATTCAAGATTCACTCCTTTGGTTGATCGGAGACTGAATGACTGCTTCTAAGCCCATATTTCTAAACTTTTGTATTCGGTCTTCTTTTAAGTCTATTTTAACTTGTCCATTTGAATTTCTTTTTTTACAAGACCAGCTCATTTCAAAATATGGATCTAGGTGTTGATGAATAGAATTTTTCATGAGGGAAAAAGTTTCTTGCCAGTCTCGATGTGCCCCCCCTTTGGGTTCCTTAATGACCGCATCAATGAGTTTAAGATTCATTAAATGTTCTGGGTTCATTTTTAATTTTTCACTTGCTTGCTCAGATAGTTTGGAGTCACTCCAAAGAATAGAGGCGCAACTCTCGGGAGAGATTACAGAGTAGGTGCTGTATTCTTGCATAAGTACTTGGTTTCCAATGCCTAAAGCTAAAGCTCCTCCTGACCCTCCTTCTCCAATGACGATTGATAATGTCGGAACATCGAGAGTGAACATGATTCGTATACTCTCTGCAATTGCTTGAGCTTGTCCTCTTTCTTCCGCTTCAATTCCCGGATAAGCGCCAGGGGTATCGATGAATGTAATCACGGGGATTTTCATGCGGTTAGCAGTTTGCATGAGTCGAATGGCTTTACGGTACCCTTCGGGCTTTGCCATTCCGAAGTTTCTTTTCATTTTTGATTTTGTTGTTCTTCCCTTTTGATGTCCAAGAATGAGAACCGTTTCTTTTTTTTCATTTGGTAAGGTCCAAGTTGCGAAACCTCCAATAATTGCAGGATCATCTGAATAGGTCCGATCTCCTTGAAGTTCCTTGAAGTCAGGAAAAAGGGCTTCAATATAATCCTTTGTGTAAGGTCTATTTGGATGACGAGAAAGCTGAACTTTTTGCCAAGAATTTAATTTTGAATAAATGTCTTCTATGAGTTTTTGAAGCTTGTTTTCAAGGATCTTTATTTCATCTTGAAGGTCCATTGATTCGTCTTCGTTCAATGCTTTGAGTTCATTGAGTTTGGATTCCAGTTGTGCAATGGGTTTTTCAAATTCGTACGTAATTTCCATAAGATCACCCACGCTATCATGTGAAGATCCGGGTTTGAAGCCTCGATTTAGCGCGAATAGTAAGAGTCAGAGTTTTTGGTCTCCCAGCCAATGACTACCCCGTTTTCGAAATAGACCACTCGTTCAGCACCGAGGCCATAGTGAGTGGTTCCAATCGGGTAAATCCATTTTTCATTTTCACTTTCGTACCCTGCGGTATAGACCTGAGCGGGCTCACCCCATGATCCATAGACGGAGCGTTTCTTCATTCCTAAAGTAATATCACCAGGTTGCGCCCTTCGGGTGTAGATGGGGTTTTTTTTGAGGCTTGAACATCCCCCGAGTAGTCCCAGCATTGCTGTCAGTAAAAACAAAGTAAATTTTATGTGCATTGTATTTCCTCCATGATCAAAATGCTCATACGTATTTATCGGCAAAATAGCGGAAAAATTTAATAACTCATTGAAAATAAAAAGAAAGTAGGAAAAAAATGCCTTTTTTATTATCTGATTATTTTGTTTTTATTTAAAGAGTAAAATAGAACAGTTCTTGTTCCTTATTCGAAGAAAGTGATAACCTATTGAGAAGGAAAAGGATTTTTATTCTCAGGAATGGATGCAATGAGCGAAGAAACGCAGGAACAGCCTTCAGTAGAAGAACCAATAAAGGATGCCCCTGAGGGGGTGGAAGAGTCGGAGTCTTCTCAGGGGGATCAAGCGACTGTCGAAGCAAAACCAGAGGGTGACGACACGCAAGATGAGGAGTCTTCTTCTGGTGGGACGTCTTCTCCTGAGCAAGAAGAAGATGCAGCTTCTCCAAAAAAGAAAAAAAAGAAAAAGAAGAAGAAAAAAAAGAGAAAAAAATCCAAAAAAGATAAAGACGCAGAAGTTCCGTGGCCTGTTCGTTTTGGAAGATGGATTAAATATATAAGTGTTGAATCCATTCGGTTTATTGGAAATTTGGCTTCAGATGATCCTAGCTCTAGAAAGATGACCTTTGTTTTTTTATTGAGCTTAACGGGTTTGATCACTGTATCTCTTCTGGCAAAAAATTATTTTGATTATATTGAGGCAGTAAAATTAGCAAAAGAACATCAGGTTGAAGATACTCATTTAGCTCAATCTAAAAATCTCAGTCGTCTCATTGAAAAAGAAAAAGCCAAATTAAATTTAAAACGAACAGCCGCAAAAATTGGTAATTTTAGTGTTGAACTAAAGAATACATCGGGAACTAAAGTTCCTGCTGGTGTTCTTAATGTAGCTCAACTTGAAGTTTATGTAGAATGTGATGATGAAAAAACGTGTGACTATCTTATTGAAAATATTTCGGCTGTACGAGATCAATTAACGGATGTTTTTACTCCTTTTGATCGAGATGAGATACTTACCTCAGAGGGAAAAGAAGCTCTTAAACAAGCAATTCAAACACAACTAAATGAGTGGCTAAGTTTTGGTCAAGTAACCGATGTTTATTTTGCAAAGCTTGTAGTGACGTAAATGGAAAAAAAAACAGAAATAGAAAGAAATTCAATTTTTGATTTGTTTCTCTTTTGGAAGTGGTGGAATAAGCCTATTGTTTTTAATATTTCACTTTTTGTTTTATTTGGTACATTTATTTTTTTATATCTTTTTAAGTTTTTTGAAAGTTTTATTAGTTTTCGGTCCGATTCATTTTCTTTGTTTTTAAAAAAAATAGGAATTTCTCATTTTCCTTATTCTTTTTGGATTTGGTTCATTTTTGGAATTGTTTTTTTATTTCTTTTAAAGCACGTTGTTTTCGAAATTTTTAATTATGTGAAAAATTACCGGTCAAATTCTGTACATTCAATCGAAGTAAGTGAATTAGATTCTAATTTAAATAAAAATGCTTTATTTGTGAAGTTAGATGTAGATGAGAACGATTCAGGAATTTGGGATCAAGTGGTAGAGTGGAGTAGTCTCTGGTTAGGTAAACCCAAAACTCTTTCGTCTCAAAAAAATGAATTCGTTATCAATAAAGGTGTGTTTTATCAAATTATGATTCTTATAAGTCACTTAGGGTTTTTAATAATCCTTTTGGGGCTGGGGATGAATTCATTTTGGGGAGTGAGTGCTAAAGTTTTATTAAGTGAAGGAGAAAGAGCAACAAGAGTTGAAATCGAAAATGGAATTCCTCCTAAAAGCTGGGTCCCCGTTCCATCTAAAAAAGAAGCTTCATTTTATCAAATGGATTTTTATTTTCAGCTTGCCCAAATGAACGTTCAATTGGATGGCAATGACTCAAGTAATACAGAATCACTTGTGAGAATTGGAGAAATTGAAAAACAAAAAAACGAAGAAATTATTTTTCCAGGAAGTCCTTTAAAGATAAAAGACTATCGTATTTATGCCTTAGGGGCTAAGTCGATTAGTGGTTTAAGTTATACTATTCTTGCTCATGACGTTGAAAACAATCATACGATTAGATTCCCAAAAATCGAAGTAGGAGACTTTTATGAGCTTCCAGGAGGAAAATTTAAGCTCATTGCAGGAGACATTAGTGATACAGAATATGGTCCTGTTGTTGAGATCGCTTATCTTCCAAATGATAAAAATGAAGAACCTATTCGTTTTTTTGTCTTTCGAGATTTCCCGCATTTAGATGGAGTGCAGAGAAAAAAAGGTAAATATGAATTCAAATTAGAGGAAGTTGCATATCGTAATCAAATGATGTTTCGAGTGGTAAAATCTCCAGGGAGAGCTTTTATTTTATTTGGTTTACTCTTTTTATTTATTGGAGCGATTGGATTTTTCTCTGCAAGAAAAAATCAATATTGCGTTAAATTAGAAAATAATCAACTTACGATTATAGGAACGTCTACTCAAATGTCTGTATTTGAAGGAGAGTTTTTATTAAGTATGGAACGTTTTAAAAGAAGATTTGACCAGATTGATAGTCGGATAAGTGAACAAAAACTGGATGTGAGACGTGGAAGCATTTAATCAAGGTGTTTTTTATCTTTCGATCGTATTTGTATTAAACCATTTTTTACTTATGGGGCGGGTTTTTGTCAGAAAATCAGGCTATCAGTGGTTCAGTTTGTGGCTCTATCGTTTTTCTTGGTTATGCATGACCTATATTTTAATTCAACTTCTTGGTTCTATAGAGTCTTTAACTTTACTTTGGACTCAAATGAATTTTGCTGTTTTTCTAATGGTTTGGCTTTTAATGGGGATTGATATTTTTTTACAATTTAAATTGAAACTTTCAGGGGCAAGTCTTTGGATTGCTTCAGTCTCAGGAATTTGGATGGTTCTTCAGAGGGTTCTTAAATTTAAAATTCATGAAAATGAGCATATTGGAAGTCTTGGGTTTCCAGCTGTTGATCATTTAGTTCATGATTCTTTTCATTCTTTAGGAGTATTCTTTTTATTATTAAGTGTAAGTATCTTTTGGGTTTCTGTAGCAGTTGGTTTAAATCTTTGGATTCTTCAATTAAAAGAAGATTCAAATCAGAGTCAAAGAAAGAAGTATTATAGTGTTTTTTCAGTCTGTTTTGGGGGCATTTTATCCTTTCTAATGATTAAATTTCAATCTGATTTAGTGTGGTCCTCATTTGAAAATTACTACTGGATCGTCGCATACTTGTTGGGAATCATTGGTTTAATTGTTTCGATGCTTGTTGTCTTTCGAAATATCGATTTATGGGTTCTACAGATGGGGCCTTTTCGGAGAAATCAGAGAGTTTTTGATGTTCTTTTGAGGATGAGTTGTTTTTTTTCTACAATTGGACTTATTTTTACTCTTTTATGGGTAGAAAATAGCTCAGGTTCTTTTTTTAATTTAACTCGAGGGCTATTATGTATGGTTCTTTTTTGGTATGTAGGAGTTCTGGGGCTTCATTTTAGAAATAAAAAAATAAATGGAGAACTGGGAAACGGTCAAACTGTTGTTGGACTGTTTATATTGACTAGTGGAATTGGCGGAGCATTACTACATTATTTATGGCAACCAAGTTTATTCATCAAATAGCAAGACAAGAAGATATTAAGCAGACCGTTAAAGGTAATTATTTATTAGGTTTAAATGACCCTCGAGTAGCTTTTGTTGGACGTTCGAATGTCGGTAAAAGTAGTATTATTAATGCTCTTTTTAATACAAAGCTCGCTAGAGTTTCTAATGAGCCAGGTAAGACAAGAGCAATTTATTTTTATCACTACCAACCGCCATTTGAGCAAGCTTACGTAGTTGCTGACCTGCCCGGATATGGCTATGCAAAGGTGTCACAATCAGAACGGCAACGTTGGGCTCATTTTATTCAATCGTATTTAAATTCAGATCCTCTTTTGAAACAGGTTTTTTTACTTTGGGACGGAAAAGTTGGACCCACAGAACAGGATTTACAGTCACTGGAGTTTTTTTTAGCTCAAGAAAAGATGATTCATATTGTAATGACTAAGGTCGATCGTATTAAAAATCAAAAATCAAGAGTCCAAATGGAAAAGAAAGTTGCTGAAATTTTAGAGAGTTATGATTGCTCAGATCTCCCATTGTATTGGACTTCTTCAAAAACAAAAAAAGGATTAGCGGAAATTAAAAAATTTTTAAGAGAATGTCCAAATGAATAAATCAATAGGAATATTTGCTCCGTCATCTGTAGTCCCTCTTCATGAACTTGATTTAGGAGTGAAAAGACTTCAAGAGTCTGGATTCCCTGTTTTTGTACATGAACAAACTTATAAGAAAAAAGGTTTTTTTGCTGGGTCTCATCAAGAAAGATCCGAGGCATTTATTGATTTGGTGACCTATCCAGGTATTCGTTGGATCTGGGCTGCACGAGGGGGGTATGGTTCCTATCACCTTATTCCTTATCTGGAAAAATGGACGAAAAAAAATGGAATTCCTCCTAAAAAAACATATTTAGGGTTTTCCGATTCTACTGCTCTTATGGAGTTTGTTAGAAAACGATGGAATTGGAAAATTATTCACGCCCCAATGCCCGGGGGGGACTCTTTATCTTTAATGAAAAAAAAATCTTTTTCTGATTTATGTAATTCCTTAAGAAAAGGAATTCCTGTTCAAACTTTTAATCATAAAAAATTAAAACCTCTGCATTCTTTCTCGGCTCCACTCGTGAAAGGAAAACTAATTGGGGGAAACTTAACCGTTTGGAATACTCTTCTTTCTTTTTCAGATTTTCACAAATCTTCTTCGAATCTTCTTTTTTTTGAAGATGTAGGGGAGAGTTTGTCTAGAATTGATCGTGTTCTTTTTGAAATTGAAGCAAAGACTCAGTTTAAAGGAATAAAGGGAATTATTCTTGGTGGATTTTTAAATTGTAATGATCCAATCGCATCAGTGTTAAGTGAAAGTCTATTGAAGAAAGAGTTTCCAGAGATTCAAAAAATTCTTATCTCAAAAAAGAAACTGAAACCTCTCCGCTCTCAAGTTTCCTCTCTCCGTGGTTTGAAAGAAATTTTTTCTAGAATTTCAGATCAGTATCAAATTCCTATTTGGATGGGACTTCCTGTTGGACATGGAGTTTCTGAGTTTAACGCGATTTCTTTGGGGATTCCCGTTTTTGTAAAAAAGAATATTTTGGAGTTTTAAAAATTTAGAATTCTTGCTGTTTAAATAGGTTCTTTTCGTTTATTTTAAATGAATGAAAAAAATATTAATTTTCTTTATCACATTTTTATTTTTACTGTTAGCTGTGTTGATAACGATAGGACTTACTGGAGACAAAACTGTCTTAAAGACTGTGATTGATAACCCTAAGTTACCATCTATAGAGATAGATGGCATTCGTTTACATAGTGAAAGTTTTGGTAATAATAAAGATCCTTTAATTGTAGTTCTTCATGGAGGTCCAGGTGGAGACTATCGTTACCTTCTTTCATTGAAGTCTCTATCATCAAATCATCAAGTCGTCTTTTATGATCAAAGAGGATCTGGTCTTTCTGAAAGGGTTACTGAAAATAGACTTTCACTTGATTCATTTCGTGAAGAACTTCATTTGGTTATAGAGCATTACAAAGGTAATTCTGATAGGCCTGTTTATATTATTGGCCACTCTTGGGGAGCCATGTTAGCGACCTATTATGTAAGTAAATATGGAAAAGGTATTGAAAAATTAGTTCTTGCTGAACCTGGATTTTTAAATATTCAGTTTTTTAAAATTTTTTATGATCGTACAAATGGCCTACAACCTAGAGATCCTAGTTTCAAAATGGGTTGGAATGTATTGAAAGCTATCATTAGAAGTTTTTTTGTAAATGGTCCAGACTCGTATTCTGGAGAAGATTATATGAATTCACAAATCATGAACTCTAGTCCCGATGAAACACCCATTGCGAGGTATTGGTGTGAGAATACGGCAAAAAATGCTTCAATGAAGGATTGGCGTTTGGGCTCTCTTCCGATGAAAGTTTTAGCTATGAATCTCATAGCGGAGTATAAAAGAAATGCTTTGAAAGCAAAGTTTGACCTCACAAAAGGTTTAGATCACTTTAATAAAAAAGTTTTATTTATTACAGGAGATTGCAACTCTATAATTGGACCCGATATACAAGTGCAACAAGCTCGTTTATTTCCAAAAGCTGAAGTAAAAGTGATCAAGAATGTGGGACACACAATGTTTGGTGAAGCTCCTAAAGATTCTATTCAAATTATAAGAGAGTATTTTCAAGAAATTTAATAACGAGTTCCTGTAATACCGAGATCTAATAGAGAGTTTAGTTTCTCTCTAATTTCTGTAGTTAAATTAATATTTTGTGATGCCCAATTTTTATCCAACCTTTTTAAAGAAGCTTCTAAGCTAGTCCGTAGATAATCAGCATCTCCCTTTAATACAAGCCTACTTCCATCTTTTCCACGAGATACTCAAAATTTAGTTGCTAAAGTAATCTGATCACGACGTCCTTTAAGAGCTTTTGATAAAAGAATTTCATTAGTAAATGGATCATAAATATCGGCCGTATCTCAAAATGTACACCCAATTTCAGCAGCATGTTCGAGAACTGCCAAATTTTTTTTTCGTCGGATGAACCATAAAAGTCAAACATACCCATACAGCCCAAACCGATTGCTGGAACACTTAAACCTTGAGAGCCTAGATTAACTTTTTTCATAATTTTGATCTTCTATTTTTTTAATAATTTAAAAGCATGATTCCAACGATTCTCTCTAAATCCAGGAATACACCACAGCATGCAAAGAGGTTCAATGGCTCGGCCTGCTTTAGCACTTCCCATGTCTTCGACTTCCCAGCCAAAATGATCTAAGATTTCTTTCGCTTCATTTTTTGCACTCGCTTTATCTCCACAAATGAACATAGTTGGTTTAACGCCTTCAAAATCAGGATCTACCATCAATGAACTACCAACAGAGTTAAAAGCTTTCACAAAATGCGTATCAGAAAACTTTGATTGTAACCTTTCAATAAGAGATTCATCTATTGTAGTAAAAAACTTTAGAACCCCATCCTCGGGAGGTTGTTCAGCAATGGGGTTAGTTACATCGATAACTGTCTTGTTTTTTAAGTTGGATTCCCCTGCTAAATCTAAAGCTTCTTCCGCTACTGAACCCTTGACGGCTAAAACCACTAGGTCTGCCCAAGAAGCTATTTCGGAAAACTTGTTTCTTGCCCCTTGTTTCACTTCATAACCGTGTTTGATAAAGCCCTCTGAGAGGGTTTTGCCGACAACACCACTTCCAAGTATACCTATTTTTGAATTCATGAATTTCTCCTATTTCTTAATGCTCAGTAAATGATTAATCCCAAAAGCTTCATAAATACCTTTAGTAATTTGCGAGAAATTAAAAAAAGTTGTGGATTGAGTAGAGAAGCATAGCGACGTATCCTCTTGATGTTCGACAAAAAACATCAAGAGGATACGTCGCTATGCTCAATTTAATTACCAATGAACGAGGATCACATCAATCTCTTCTTGATGAAATTGCAAGAAAAGGGGCTAGAGAGCTCTTGAAATTGGCTTTAGAACGAGAAGTCAAAGACTATATTGAAAAGTACAAAGAAGAAGTAGATGAGAACGGACACCGAATGGTGGTTCGAAATGGAAAATCTGAGCCTAGGACAGTGGTGACTGGAGCAGGTCAAGTTGAAGTTCAAACGCCAAGAGTCAATGATAAAAGATCAGGAGAAAAGTTCACCTCGCTCATTCTCCCTCCATATCTTCGTAAATCTCCCAATATTGAATCCTTGGTTCCCGTTCTTTATCTGAGAGGTCTGTCGACGAATGACTTCCAAGAGGCTTTAGTTTCCATTTTAGGAGAAGGAGCCAGTGGCTTCTCATCCACATCCATCGTTTCTTTAAAAAAGTCCTGGGAGCGAGAATTTGAGAGCTGGAGGAAGAGAAGAATTGAAGATCAGTTTGTCTATGTTTGGGCAGACGGAGTAAACGTAAAGATCCGTTTGGGAGAAGACAAAAAGATTTGTTTACTGGTTCTGATGGGAGTGACGGAAACAGGGGAAAAGAAGTTGATTTCCATAGAGCCTGGATACCGGGAGTCTGCAGAGAGCTGGAAGATTTTACTTCGTTCACTGATTTCTCGAGGCTTTAGTGCACCACTTCTTGCTATTGCAGATGGAGCATTAGGGTTCTGGTCAGCGCTTGAAGACCTTGAAGAGTTTAAAAATACAAAACACGGAAGGTGCTGGGTTCATAAGATTAAAAATGTAATGAACTGTTTCCCCAAAAGACTTCAACCTCAGGTGAAGGGTTTACTTCACGATATGATGAATGCGGAGAAGAGATCAAATGCTGAATTAGTAAAAAAGACGTTTGTTGACCTCTTTCATGACAAGTATCCAAATGGAGTTAAGAAGCTTGAAAAAGACTGGGAAAAGCTCAGCATCTTCTTCCCCGCAGCTCATTGGCAACATATTAGAACTACAAATCCGATTGAATCGACATTCGCTACAGTGAAGCTTCGAACCAGAACCACTCGAGGAGCAGGGAGTGCATCAACAGCAGCTTCTATGGCATTTAAATTGTTTGAACAGACTTCAAAAAAAT
>PBMP01000054.1 GCA_002722705.1 Pseudobdellovibrionaceae bacterium
ACCAAATTTACTATGAAGATTTTATTGATCGTGAAATGATACATTTTTCAAAATACGATTGTGAGCGCAGTATTCCAAGTGTTATCGATGGTAGAAAAACAAGTACGCGGAAAATTTTGTTTTCAGCATTTAAAAAACCTCTTAACAGAGAAATCAAAGTAGCACAATTTGCTGGTTATGTTTCAGAACAATCATGTTATCATCACGGTGAAGCTAGTTTAAATAAAGCTATAGTCGGAGATGCACAAGAATTTGTCGGATCAAATAATTTAAACCTTCTTCTTCCTAATGGTCAATTTGGCACAAGATTAGAAGGAGGTAAAGATTCAGCTAGTGAAAGATATATTTTTACTCAATTGAATCCTATAACAAGATTCATTTTTCCAAAAGATGATGAGTCGATTTTAACTTATCTCGATGATGATGGTACAATGGTAGAACCAGAATTTTATATACCAATCGTACCAATGATTTTGGTTAATGGTGGAAAAGGCATTGGAACTGGATTTAGTTATGAAGGAATGTGTTATAATATGAAACAAATTATAGCATATTTACAAAATAAAATAAAAGGTAAATCAGTAGGCCGAATCGAACCATACTATGAAGGATTTAAAGGTAAAATCATTAAACTTACAGATTATAAATTTATGATTAAGGGCAATTATGAAATTATAAGTCACAATACTGTCAGAATTACTGAATTACCTATTGGTACTTGGACAAGTCCTTATAAAGCCTTTTTGGAAAGTTTAATGCTTGATAAAGCGCCAAATGGTAAAAAGAGAAAACCTATAGTAAAATCGTATAAAGATTCATGTACCGATACGCTTATCGATTTTACTGTAAGACTTAATGCGGGGTTTTTGCCAGATCTTATATCAAAATCATTTGATAATAATCTGAATCAGTTCGAAAAGGTGTTCCGTTTATATACTACAAAATCTACTACCAATATGTATTTATTCAATAAAGATCAACGATTGAAAAAATATGATAATGTTTATGAAATAATAGATGAATATTATCCTGTAAGATATAATGCATATATAAAACGAAAGAAGTATATAATCGATGCTCTAGAAAAAGAATTGGTTACAATATCAAATAAAGCTAAATTTATAAAAGAAAACTGTGATGGTATTATTGATTTGAGAAAGAAAAAGAAAGATGTCATTATAGAATTATTGAAAACAAGAGGTTATGATATTATCAATAATGATCCAGAATATATGTATTTGAGAAGAATGCCTATGGATAGTGTTTGCGAAGAAAATGTGGAAAAATTATTGAAAGAAAAAGGTGATAAAGAAACAGAATTAACTACCGTTAAAAATACAAGTGTTGAAAAAATGTGGTTGGATGAATTAAATATATTAAGTAAAGAATTCTGTAAATATCAAAATGACAGAATTGTTCGGAATAAAGGTATTGGAGCAAAAATTAAAAAGAAAAAGAAAAAGAAAGCATAGTTATCATTTATAGTGCATTAAATGATGAACAGGTATTAGTAATAAATCTAATGAATTAATATTTTTTTTATATATATAATTTCCCAATTTTGTCACACAATATTTTGGAATATTAAATTTAAATGCTGATTTATATAATTGATAATTTTTCAAAAAAATTGTTGGTCTATTTCTTCTTACCATTTCTTTTATATCTGAAAATAATTTAGAATTGATTTCTTGGATATCGAAATAAATAAAACCTATATCAATAAATTTTTTATCTATTAATTTTTCATCTTTTTGTGTTTCAAAAAGATATAGTTTTTTTTCTTTCTTTATTTTTTCTGGGTAAATAACAGTTGATACATTTTTATTTTTTTTAATTTCTAAAATGTTTCTATTATCGGGTATATATTGTTTTATAGAATCTACTAAAACCTTGTCGGGTTTCATAATTTGATTATTGATAGGTATTTTTTTACTTTTCCAATAATGACTTATTATTTTATTTTTTTCATCATCGACAATTATACTTCCACCATATCCTTCGTGTGATTTATCGACTTCTTGATAAATCTTACAATTAGGTAATTTCAACCTATGATATATTCTCCATAATTCTTCACAAAAATAATGATAATGCTGAAAACCATAAGGTCCATTTCCTCGTTTATTTAAAATAGCATTATCTGTATTATAAGCATGTTTTAATGCTTCATAAATAATAGGATTTTTAGCTTGAGTTGCGATAAAACCATTAAATAAGTGAGGCGGTTTCATGAATGATTTTAAAAAAATTGCATCATAGTTTTTAATAATACAATCTATATTTGTTTCAAACATAGCATCACTATCTAAAAATATACCACCTTTTAAATATAAAAAATAATAACGAAATAAATCAGCCTTATGTTGTCCTTTATGAAAACTATTGAATTTTTCTATTATATTAGGAAATTCTTTTAATTGATTTTTTTTAAAAAAACAAATAATTTCTTTATCTATAAAATGATAATATGTCCAATTAGGACACCATTTTTTAATTCCATTAATAACATTATTATCTAATTTATTTTTTGATGTTTGCATTATTATTTTTGGTATTTTACTGCATAAATCGTTCATTATTTAAAATTATAGTTTTATATTTTTAAATAATTTTTTACGTTGATATTTTTAATTTTTTCTAGTTAGGTTGTTATAATAAAATATTGGATTTTTTGCATGTTTGTTTAACTATTACAATTTTTTTTTTTGTCACAGGATCTAATAAAGATCTTATTAATTTAAATATATTTAATAAGAAAGGACCTGAACCATAGATATAACAAATATCTAATACATCTTTTAAATTTTCTGTTAATTTTTTATTTATTTTTTTAAATAATTTAAATGAAAAATTTTTCATACTAGCTTGTTCTAAATATATATGTACTGTAAACGTTTTATTATTATAATGGTTTGATATTTTTAAAGCTTCTAAACAGGAATAATAAATAAATTCCACTATTAAATCATAGTTGTGTTTTAAGATCGTTATATTAAAGTTTTTAACTACTAAAAATAAATTACCAAATTTATTATTTTCTCTAATATAAATCATATTACTAAATTTTTCTTTAAATATATGATAGATATCCGTCATATATTAGTATAAAATTATTTTTTCACCATTTAAATCTAAAAGAAATTGGTAGTCTCTAATGTATTATTTCTATAGGTAGATACAGGCCTTGTGAGGGGTACAGCTAAAGTACTAACATCATGCTTATATTTAATATAAGCATCTGCCTCGCCACATATTTGAGGTATGCAATAATCAGTTACTAATTTATTTAAAGCACTAATTTGTTCAGATATATTATTAGGTAAATTAGAAGAATGTTGTAAAAATATACTTCTCATAATTATTTTTAAAGTATCTTCATTTTGAAAACCTATTTCAAACATTCCTTTTGAAGATTTCAATACACCTTGTATTATTTGGTATTGTACTGTAGTTATATTTTCTGCGGAAAAAAAAGCTTTCGAAAGATTATTCGATTCAAAATTCCCTGTCATCGCTCCTCTATAACTCGTTACTCTCTCATTAATAGGAATCTTGTCATAAAGCTTAAAAACATCTGTTGTTGGCAAATTCATTATATTTACTCGACCATTTGCACTCATTTATATAAACATAACATAATATTTTTTTTTATATATAATGTTTATATAATGGGAAATTTTCAAAAGAATGTACTTATGATTGCATGTATTGTATTTATATTAATGATGATTTTAGTAGCTATTTTAATGAAAAATGAAACAAATACACAAGATTTTCCTCCTCAAATCGGTGATTGTCCAGATTATTGGCAAAAAATGGAAGGTGGATTTTGTCAAAATGTTCAAGGTTTAGGAAGTAGCTGCAAAAGTCCTATGGATTTTAGCACAGATGAATTTGTAGGAAAAGGAGGGAATGAAGCCAGATGTCAATTTGCAAAGAATTGTAAAATAGAATGGGATGGAATTACAAATACAGATTTATGTTAAATTTATTCGTTAAATTTATTCATTAAAATATTTGATATAAAATTTTTACTGATTTATATCAAATGGATATGTCACTATTATACAATACTTTAAATGATGATGTTATATCTGTAATATTTGAATTTATACCTACAGAATTTTTGTCGTTATGTACTCAAGAATATTGGATACAAAACTATAAAAAAAAATTAACTGAAAAATCATTAAATAGATCGTATTATAGATTTTTATTGAGAAACGATTTTTACATAATATTTGATTATTTTTTAGATTATTATTATAACATTTTTAAAAAGAAAAAAAAAATTTATTATAAGAAATATGTTTTTCAAAATCATTTGGATCTACTAACCCATTTATCATCTCAAGAATATAACTCTCAAAAATGTTTGAAAATAATGATCGACAAAAAAAAAACTAAACACAGACGTAAATATATATATAAAAATAAAAAATTAATATCTAATAAATGGAGCAATTAAATATTAATCATTTATTGGATAGAGAAGAACAAGAAAAAAAGTTAATTAATAGTTTAAATTATTTTGAATCAAACAAACAAAATATTTTGACTAAAAGAGGCATGTATATATATGGTGCCCCCGGTACAGGAAAAACGTTTTTTGTAGAAAAAATACTAAAAAAACTTGATTATGATACGATTAAATATGATGCTGGCGATGTTAGAAACAAGACAATCATCGAACAAATAACAAAACATAATATGTCAGATAAAAATGTGTTAAGTCTATTTCAAAAAAAAGTAAAAAAAATAGCTATTATTATGGATGAGATAGATGGGATGAATAGTGGCGATAAAGGTGGTATAAATACTCTTATTAAATTGATAAGGCCAAAAAAAACCAAAAAACAAAAAAAAGAAGAAACGACAATGATCCCAATAATATGCATAGGTAATTACCATATTGATAAAAAGATAAAAGAAATGATCAAAATTTGTTTTACTATAGAACTAAAAATCCCTACAACAGAACAAATGAAAAATATTATAAATATATTGATGCCGAAACTAGATGACGATTTTAAAATAAAAATGATAACATTTATGCAAGGCGATTTAAGAAAATTAAAATCAACATATAATATTTACAAAAATCAACAAAGTTTATTAAAAAATCAATTGATACAAAATATGTTTCAGCAAAAAAATTATAATGAAGATGTTAAAGAAGTAGTAAAAAATTTACTAAATACTCGTTATAAAATAAAAGATCATTCGGAAATTATGAATGAAACAGATCGTACAAGTGTAGGATTAATATATCATGAAAATATTATAGATAAATTAGAAAATATGCCAAAAAAAGATACTATACCTTTTTATTATAAAATATTAAACAATATTTGTTTTGCTGATTATATTGATAGAATTACATTTCAAAAACAAATTTGGATATTTAATGAAATGAGCTCTTTAACAAAAACTTTTTATAATAATTTTTTATATCATAAAAAATATGGAAAAAAAAATATACATTTTAATCCGTCTCTAATAAGATTTACAAAAGTTCTTACAAAATATTCGACTGAATATAATAATAGTTTGTTTATTCAAAATTTATGTAAACAATTAAATATGGATATTAAAGATATGTTTTCTTTCTTTTTATATTTAAAAAAACAATATACATTAGATGAAATCATTAACATATTTGATAACGAAAATTATGAAATAAGTAAGTTAGATATTAATAGAATTTATCGCTTTTTTGATCATATAATAGACACTGATGATGATAATGATAATGATAATGATAATGATAATAATTAACCAGCAAAAGCTTTAAGTCCTTCGGCTGTACGCGGACCATCATAATCAGCTTCCTTTTTACCATTGCCATCAACTACCATAATAGTTGGGAAACCTTGTATTCCTAACGATTTTTCTTGTGTTGACATTTCTTTTGCTTCTACCTTTTTAATTTGTAAAGAACCATCATATTCTTGCGCGAATTTATCCCATTCAGGAGTAAATTTTACGCAATGAGGACAGCCCTCCATATGAAAATATGTTAAAGTAGAACCGTTTCCAAAACCCTCTAAATATCTTCCTGTGAAACTTGAATATAAAACAGTTCTATATGTCCATCTCGCAGCAATAAAAAGTAACACCACAACTACTAATTGCACAATGGGATGTAAACGCGTGAATTTTCTACGTAACAATTTTAACCAACCAAACATTATAATAATAGTAAATAAAATTTTATTTTATTATTATTTAAATCTTCATATAGAATTCCAATAATTCTTTATCTTTAATGAAGTATGAGGGTTTTAATCTAGTTTTTCTCACAAATTTTGGATGTGGATTCAAAAGTAATTTTCTTTTGTCAAATGTATTATACTGATGAGCAAAACATAAAATAGCCTTTTCTGGATTTAATTGAATTAACGGCACTGTGTAATTTTTTAGAAAACGTTTTTCTTCCGCTAAATTAGCTTCATCATCGTAATCGGTACTATCTAACAATGATCTTCTGAAAGCAAATGTTCCTGCTGTGGCATGCATAGGGCCATATGGTCCAAATTGAAAAATAGCATCTAAATCATTAAAATAAATATATACTATACTGCTACCTGCTACCATAGCTTTTGGTGCCGAACGTAATCTATTTACAGCATGATTTACTCTTTCAGGTGGATAAAAATCATCATCATCCATATAAACAATAATTTCACCTGTTGCTTTAGAATTCATAAAATTTCTCTTTTTTCCCAATCTCATTTTTTCTTTTACTCTAAAGTATTTAACACATTCCACGCCTTTAAATAGATCTTCCACTGATTCATCGCTGTCATCAACGACAATCCATTCCATTAATTCTTTTGGATATGTTTGTGCTTGAAAACATTTAATTAGTTGTGGTAAAAAAACACGCCTATTATATGTTGGCGTACATACACTTACAAATGGTTTTCCTTGTGTCGATACCTTTTTAGGTTTTCTGTTCTTTTTTCCCATCTATATTTTTTTTATAGTTATTATTTTATATATTTTTTTTTTAATATATAAAATATTTTGAATAATTTCAAAGATTTAAATAGATTTTGCAAATCCTATCATAGTTAAAAATAACATAGAAACAATAGCTATCATCATAAAAATAACTGGTTTATAATATGTTGTACCAGCCCAAAAACTTGGAATATTGGTAAACCATAAAATAATTATCGCAGTAACCCATAAAAATTTATATCTTTTTCCATATTCTCTGAATCTACGCATTTTTCCTTCGGATGATTTATATATAAATCCAAACAAATATATTGTCATTATGGCCATTATTGGAGCGCTGGAAAAGAAAGCAAAAACTAACCAAGGTATACACAAAAATCCTTGATCTTTAAAACACGCTCCCAGCAAAGCAAAAGATGTTACGACATATTGACCTAAAAACAAAAGTGAATTGATAATTGGTAAAACAACTACAAATTTTGCAAAATCCATAAACTGCGAACCAACATAATGATCTGGAGGTCTATAATTATCATAAAATACTTGATGTAATGCTTCCAATACAGACACCAAAGCACCTCGAACAATTACCCATAAGGTTGTAAAAAAACTTCCCACGGAATTTTTAATCGTACTATCTTTCTCAGCTGTCCAATTGTAGGGCCATCCGAATTTGGTCGTATCGACAAAACTTTTAGCTTTGTTCGCCCCTTCATTAAACGTTTGTCCGCGTAAATGCGCGTAATGATTTGCTTTAGATTTATTGCTATCTCTACCCAAACCTACCTTACTTAATAAATATTTATCCATATAGTAATGAATACCTGTAAGCTCTGGTTTCTTTTTTATAAATTTATAACAATTAAGCGAATATGGTAAGCAATCGGGATCTACAGGTAATCCAAGTACTTTGACAGTATTACCTGCTGTAGATAACACTAAAAGTTCCATTAAATTGGCTTGACAATAAATAAATAAAATTACTAATATAGGACTTAAAAATAAATATTTCATTGTCTGTTTTAATCTCTCATTGTTTGTCATTTTTTTTTCGTTCTTTTCTTTTTTTCCTTTATTTGATAAATCACGTACTGCCATATATATAATTTAAATATTAAAAATATACTTAAAACAGCCCCATTAATTATAATTAAATGAAAATAGATCCACAACCCCATTACGATTTTGGCAATGTTTTAATTAGACCTAAAAGAACCACAATTAATTCTAGAAGTGAAGTCGACTTAGAAAGAGAAATGAAATTTCTTCATTCAACATTATCTTGGAAAGGAGTGCCGATTATAGCTGCGAATATGGATACTACGGGCACATTTGCTATATATGACGTATTATCTAAATATAAAATGATAACTTGTTTACATAAATTTCATTCTTTACAAGATTTTCAAAAAAGAATAAATATGGGAAAAGAGCTAAATCCTGACTATTTTATGCTTTCTACTGGCATTGATGTAAATAAATTAGATACTTTTGCAGAATTGGTTGAATTAACAAAGGCGAAATGGTTGTGTGTCGATGTTGCTAATGGGTATATGAAAAATGTGGTAAGTTTTTGTCATAAACTAAGAGAAAGATATCCTAATAAAATAATAGTTGCTGGTAATGTAGCCACTAGAGAAATGGTCGAAGAATTAATAATTAATGGAAAAGTTGATGGAGTAAAAGTAGGTATTGGTCCGGGTAGTGCTTGTTTAACTCGTTTAAAGACGGGGGTAGGTGTACCTCAATTAAGCGCTATTATAGAATGTGCCGATGCTGCTCATGGTTGTGGAGGTTTTATTATAGGAGATGGAGGTATTACATGTCCTGGAGATATGGCGAAAGCTTTTGGAGGAGGAGCTGATTTTGTTATGTGTGGTGGAGTATTTGCTGGTCATTATGAAAATCCAGGCAGCATAAAATTAGAAGGGGAAACTAAATATAAATATTTTTACGGTATGAGTAGTGAGCATGCTATGAAAAAGCATTATGGAAAAATGGAAAAATATCGATCTAGCGAAGGGAGATTAATTAAAATAAAATTAAAAGGGCATTTAGAAGATACAGTTCTTGATTATTTAGGTGGAATCAGATCAACTTGCGCTTATATAAATGCGAAAAAAATTAAACATATTTCGAAATGCGTGACTTTTGTGGTTGTTAGTCAACAATTAAATACGCATCTCGTAAAATAAATTTAATGTTTATAAATTATATATAATATGAATTCTGTTTTAAAAGATAAGCTTGTATCAATATTAACAGGAATAATAATAGTGACAGTTGTATTAGTGATATCGTATAATACTTTAATATCTTCAAATACAGATATGCTTTCAGGGATTTTTAATATGACAATTGTAGGTGGTATATTGATAGCAGCTTTTGTATATATCGCATATCATTTTAATATAGATTTATTGAATTTTTTTAAGAAAGGAGGAAGTATTTTTAATTTTGCCGAAGGCTTTAAAGAAGGTTTAGGTCCTGTGCGTAAAGCGTCAAAAAATACAAATTGTCCAAAAGGAACAAATATTACAACAAAAGAAGAATGCGAAGAAGCTATACAAAAATTGGGTTTAAAAGCAACCTCATGGTGGACGGGAAATCACGGAAATATTCCTGCCGGATGTACTTGGAGAGACTACGACCATCATAATGCTCATTGGAACGCGTATGGGTGCGGTGCTGAAGTTGGGAAACCTCGTCACGACTTACATCCGATTTGCAAACAAAGACCAGATCCACCGCCTCCTCCGGGAGGTCCTATCCATACTTGGAATGGAAGATCAACAGATAAATTTATGACTCAAGGCGGCTGTAGTAGTTCGTGGATCCATACAAGTGTAGGTTTTTCTACACAAGCTGCTGCAAACGCTGTATCAATAGCAAATAGAAAAATACAAGGACAGCGTTTTTGTAATTTATTGTATGGACCAAATTCGAAATTAACATCTACTCCACAACCGCTTTTTTGCGCTAAAACTGGCACTGATTTTATTCATAAAGGTACGGGATGTTGGGGTTACGATGGAGGTGGCGACAGAATCAAATTAAATAATCATGATGGCACTGATAAAAAATATGGATCAAGGGATACAGCCATCATGTCTGGTACTCAACATTGGACTAGTACTTTAGTAGGTATAAAAAATGTTGTGTGCGATGGTGTTACTAAACCTCAGGACGTATCTATACATTATAAATCTGTTAATAATGGTGGTATAGGACGTGCCGATGGTTCTGATCGATGGAAAAATTTAATTAGTAACAAATCTACACAATATGGTTACTGTGAAAAAAATGTTGATAGTTTGTGGGGATTTAATAATCGCAATGTATGTGGTCAAAATACATATAGTAATATTGCATGGGAAATAACTATTAGATTTAAAGAACCGCAAGAACAAAGTAAATGGGAAGTAGAACCTGGTGTAGATTTCGGATTAGGTGGAGCTATGTATTTAGATGGTGAACGCAAAGCTTATACAAACCAAGACCAATGGGGCGGCGGTCAACCTGATAAAAGTAAATTAAAAATGTCTCAAAATATTAAAAAAGGTAATCATATTATACAATTATTTGGATCAGAGAATTGTTGCGATGGTACAAGTCATATTCGATTTAGAAGAAATGGTGGAGTTTGGAAAAATATGACAAAAGCAAATTTGGAAGAAGTAGCAAAGGAAAAACCTCAAAAATCAGTTGTATGTAATTTTACTGTGGATAATGTTGTCGATAGTGTTAAATATAATGGACAAACGTTGGATTTTACAGGCGATGCTGCGCGATGGGAAGATAGCAAAACATTTACTTTTGATCCTATACAAGGAGGTAAATTAGAAATCAAAGGACATGAAACACGTGGTACAGATGGATGTAAACATTCTGGTTTATTATTAGAATGTGAATCATCAAAGTATCCTGAATGGAATAAATGGGGATCAAATGTGGCAGACTGGAAGGCAGGTACTAGCGAAGAGCGTTCAGTTTGTGAATCTACTTCTGGATTTAAATTGCCTGAAGAAGTGGCGCAAGGAATAGGGCAAAAAATTTGGGATTCTAATAAAAGTGTATCTACAGCAGTAGGAGCCGTAACATTAACTGGCGCTCCAACACCCAAAATAGATCAATCATGGTTTAACATCCAACCCGGATCGACACCGAGAAGTTTAAGTAAAGGCGCTATGGTTTGGACTGGCAATACAACAGAAAATTATATGCTCCAATTTGATTTATTTCCACGATCAAAAGCTGGTAATGAATGGACAAATATTATGCATAATACTATGACACCATCATATCAAAATTGTGGTACATGTGAGCGCAACAAATGCTGCAGCAAGTGTGGTTGCAATCCCGCTATATGGTTTATTAAAAATTCTACAAGTTTACATATACGCACAGGACATAATAGCAATGGGAATCATGGTTGGGATCCCACTGATCAATTACCATTGAATAAATGGACTACTATAAAAATAATTGTTAATGATCGTTATGCTGGAATTATGATTAATTTACCCACAAAAACACTCTATAAGGTTCTAAAAATGGATAAAAGAAAATCTGGTAATACAAAAATGTATTTTAGTAATCCATGGAATACTTCAGCAAATGCTTTAGTTCGTAATATAAAATGGGAACCAAACTTTAAAGCTGATCCAGATTTTGGCCAATTTGATTATGCAGCAAATGATTTCAAACAAATACCTACTGCTAAAAATTCCCCAAAAGAATGTCAAGATGAATGCAAAAAAGATTCAGAATGTACGCATTTTTCATTTGTAAAAGATTGGAATTGTTGGTTAAAAAAAGGAACGCCAAATATTAATACATCTGAAAAATCGAAAGAACGATCCAAAGTATATCCAATATTATCAGGATTAAAAGATAAAAAAACAAAATGGAGTTGCATTCCAAATATATCTACCCCTGTTCGATTAGATCCGGATACAGGGGATGTTTCTTGTTTATCAAATAACGGACGAGATTGTGAATGGGGACAATGTGATACGGAATTGGGAGCTTTTCCAACAGGCAATGAACCACTTGTTTGTGGCCCTCATCATGCCGTAGAATGGGGCGGTCCAGGGTATGAAAATCCTGATCATTGGTGTAATAAAGCAAAATCTGCCTTAGGATGGATACCTAATAAATGCACATGTGATAATGGTTCAGCAGCTACAGGACTACATGATTGTGATAGTACAAATTCAAAAAAATGCATCGCTTGTAATCCTGGTTATCATTTAGTAGGAAGAGAATGTAAACCCAACACATGCATATGTTCCAATGGTACTCCGGTATCTGAAGGTGATCCAGCCTGTACTACAAATAATGCAAATATTTGCTCATCTTGTAATGGAGGATATACTTTAAAGGGCAAAGCTTGTACCCCAAATGTTTGCACATGTGAAAATGGAACACCTGTCGCTGAAGGAAGTGCCTCATGCACTAAATCTGATGAAAATGTTTGTAAATCTTGTCATAAAGGTTATCATATAGATGGCGTGACCTGTGTAAAAGATCCATGGACACAAGAAAAAGGCAAAGAATGCGTTCGTAAAGAATTTGTTAATAAAGATCCTCAACAATGTAAATTGGCTAATTGGTCTACAATGAAAGATAGATGTCAATTAAATGAGGTAGGATTGGCGGATGCTCATATTATTGAAGAATTAGAAGATCCACCAAATTGTAATTGGTCAAGCGTATCTTCTTCAGTTAAAACCCCCGACAATTATACTTATATGTTTGACGGGTGTTGCAGAGGCGATGCAGCTACTACTTGGGTAATGAAAGGCAATATGACTGCAACAGAATGTGCACGAAAATGCGATGAAGAAGATGATTGCAATGCTATAGAAGTCAATGGTTGTTTAACAGATTCCGAAAATTGTAGTGGAAAATGTTATCATTTTAAAGGAACAAAAGGCGGAAATATTAAGTTTGGTGGTTGTGTCACAACAGGTGATCAAAAATGTTACAAAAAGATACAGCATTATATACAAGATGTTCCGCCGGGAGATACACCAACTGATGCTGTTCCTCCTGCTCATCTCCCTCCCACGGATCCTCCATGTCCCGAAGGTTGTGTTGCACCAAGAAAGAGTACGGGAAATTGTACTTCTGTTTCTAAAAAAGGAGCAAATTGGAGAGAATGCCCATTTACTTGTGCAACGCCTTTTGGGGAAGGGTGTAATTATGATCAAGATTGTACAAAAGCCAAATGTGGTGCTCATTATTGCTCTAATGTCGATGGAACTCCTTGCCCCAATGTTAAGAAAACATTAGATAATGCTGAAGGAATATTATTAGATAAAGAAACAGAAGAATGGAACGGAAGTGTTGCAAAATTTACTTCTACCTCAAAGAAAGATTCAAATAAAGGGTATAATGCTCAAGGAGAAGCTGTTAAAAAACAAGCTATACAATCTGTTTCTGATCCTCTTGATAAAATACAACAAATAAAATATGCTCCTATACCACAAGGATATACAGTTGTTAATAAAAATGTAATACAGAGAGTATTAATAAATAAAACAAAAGAATGGAAAAATATATCAAAAAATGAAAATATTGATTTTACTAATATGGGAAAAGATTTAATGCTAGAAGTATCCTTGGTAAGAAGTTTAACTATGCCACAAATTAGCGCACATAATTATAAAATAGTTGGGCAACAACTTGCTTCAATCGTTATAGAAAAAAATAAAGGTAAAAATATTGATGCAGCCACAGACAAATTAGTCAATATTGTAAGCAATATATTAACAAATGCTAGATTATCAAATAATGTACAAAAAGCTTCAAAACAATTTGCAACAACAACTCATAGAACAACCAATATGATGAATGCAAATTCAAACGCCCTTATTAATGAATTATCCATTAACGATAATAGTAAATTAGGTACAAAAGATAAATATTCATCTACATATAAACCATTCGATTCTCTTTTTTCACTATCTTAAAAATTTAATTTAGATTATTTAGTAAATATAAATTAAATGTTCATAAATTATATATGAAGAATGATATGTTACAATTTAAAATAATAACAACAATTTTATATGTATGTGTATTATTCGCACTAATTTTATATAATTCATCAGGTTCTGGTATATCAAGTAATATCTTAAATTCTTCTGTTATAGGGCCTATATTATTGATATCAATCGTGTATATAGTCTATCATTTAAAATTGGATATAAAAAGATTTTTAAAATTAGGGTTTAGAGAAGGGTGGACATATAGTATTTTACGGGGTAGCCGTGATAATAATGGTCCTACATGCGAAGAATATGGCAAATCGACTATTTTAACCCGATCAGAATGTGAGAAAGCCGGTCGCGCATTACGTATAGGAAATTCTTATGGAAATAGATTTAGATTTGATATGCCCTATCATGGATATCCGGATAGAAATAATGGTCGTACTAAGGGATGTACTGAAAATGTTAACAATCTCCAATTTTTTCCTTATGCTACAGGTCGTTGCGGACGTAATGGATTTAATTGTATTTGTTCTTCTAAACCACCACCGCGGCCGCCGCCGCCTCCTCCACCGCCGCCTCCACCACCTATAATTCGCGGCACACATCGCGGATATATTACATCAAGAGGTCTTCCAAATAACAAATGTACCCGAGACTCGCAATGCGGAAAAGCTATTAAAAGAGGTAATACTTGGGTGGCAGATGGTACAGGAAAATGCAGAGGGGGATATTGTTGTAATGATAGAGGTGCTTCTAATGGTTGTACAAGATGTTGGAATTCCAATGATGGTGATTGTGTGTCATGTCAAAGTCCTTACAAGAGAGGCGACACTTTACCTTCTTGGGATCCAAAAAGACGATATGAAAATTATTATCGATGTGTTATCCCTACTCCAGCTCCACCACCGCCACCACAGCATCGCGGATTTTGGGCTGGAAGTTGCAGCAAAAATAGTCAATGTGGAAGTACAACCACAAATCCCACACCTTGGCTTGGAAACGGAACACATGGAGTATGTAAGAATGGATTGTGCTGTAATAATAGAGGAGCTTCTGAGGGATGCAAGAAATGTTGGTCTTATACTAATGGTGATTGTATTGAATGTGAAAATGGATATTCTCGCGTGGATCAACTTTCAACTTCTGAGAGAACAAGAAGAAATGTTACGAGTTCGAATTTAAACTATACATGTATTAAAAACCAATGTATATGTGATAATGGAACTGCAGTAGCAGATGGGACTTCATGTCCAACATCAGGCGAACATCGATGTGCATCTTGTAATAATGGATATCATATGAGTAATGGTAAATGTGAAAAAAATGTATGTACGTGTCAAAACGGCACCTCTGTCGATTCTGGTGTAGCATGTTCAACACATGGAGCAAATATTTGTAAAATATGTAAACTGGGTTACACTTTAAAAAATAATGCTTGTGTACCAAATACTTGCATATGTCAAAATGGTACTCCTGTTCCATCTGGGGATCCCAATTGTAAAAAGGATGGAGATAATGTATGTAAATCATGTAAATTTCGCCATAGTTTAAAAAATTTGTCATGCATTGAAGATCCATGGACGATTGAAGAAGGTAAAAAATGTGTTCGTCAAAATTTTGTTGCAAAAAAGCCTCAAAAATGCGATTGGACAAATTGGTCTGATATGTATTCAAAATGCAGATTACCTGAAGCAGGACTTGTCGGAAATGATATTATAAATAAAGTTAAGGAAAAATATCCTAATTGTAATTGGTCAAGTAATACATCAAAGGTAACAGCTCCTATTAATTATTCATATATGTTTGATAGTTGTTGTAGAGGCCCTGGTGCAACATCATGGGAATTAGTCGCAGATGATACAAATGTAAGAGATTGTGCGATGCAATGCGATATAGATAAGGATTGTAATGCAATTGAAATTAATGGATGTTTAGATAATGAACCTAATTGCAAAGGAAAATGTTATCATTTTAAAGGTGAAAATGATGGAGAAATTACTTATGGAGGATGTATTGATACAGGAGATCAGAAATGTTTTAAGAAAACATCACATTATAAGATAACAGTTGCTGAGGCAGAAACTATAACTAAAAAAGAATCTATTCCGCCTGATCCGCTTCTTCCTACTCATGGGCCTTGTCCTTTAGGATGTACACCGCCGTGGAAAAGTGAAGGGAATTGTAAAATTGTTGAAAAAAATGGTGATATATGGAGGGAATGCCCATATAAATGTTCAACTCCATTTGGAAAAGGTTGCAAATATGATCGTGATTGTACGAAAGAAATGTGCGGAGCTTTTTATTGTCCTACTGTAAATGGTTCAAAATGCGCACATGTTGGAGGTGAACACGGAAAAGCATGGAGCGATGCTGCTGATAATATAACTGTAACGGAAAAACCTAAAGCAGACAAAATTATAACTAATGTAGGTGAATTTGCTGCTATTTTGGGTAATAAAAATTTAATACCAAAAGATATAATACTAAATTCAGAAAATCAACAAGATTTTGTTCGAATTGGTAAAAGCTTTGTATCAGAATTTTCAAAAACGAAACATGTAGCTATACCACAAACATCCGAAAATTTGTACGAACATATAGGAAGAATGGTATCAAAAATGTTAGGTGGAAAAATATCAGAATTTTCTATGAAAAGTTATTCGAAGCGATTAAAACTGGCTGTAAAAAATATATTATCAAAAACGAAATTATCGCGAAGTAAAATAAAGACAGATACAGTACCAAAGATGAGTGCAACAAGTAGAACTACAAATATGATGAATGAAAATGCGAATGCACTTATGGCACAATATAATAGAGATGGGCCTGGAAGAGGGACAGGAGGATTAATAGGTAATTATACTGATTCATATAAACCGGTCAGTGATCAAACTGCACCTATTTCAAATGATTTAGTGTATACTTTTTATTAATATATAATTTAGTAAATTAAAAATATTATTAAATTATATATGAATGAATTTCAAATATTATATTATATGATATTTGTCGTAATCATAATTTTTACGATATATTATTTTTGGACAGATCTAAATAATTTATATAATACAGGTGGTGACTTTGCTGAGGGATTTTCTGTCGCAAAAAATTTGGGCAACGATCCACAAAACACTCTTGATTTATGTCAAGGTGATTGCGATAATGATGATAGTTGCAAAGGCGATATGGTATGTTGGCAGCAAAATTACCAATTATTTCCAAATACCCAATGCGATGATGGCGGCAGTGGTGAAACTATTACAATTCTTAGTACGGATAAGGTATTAAATTATACAGATTTTACTTATCCACATTCATCTAAAATGTCAAACATATTAAATGGTGATAGATTTGTTATTGAAGTAGAAACTACAGCAACAGATGATGTTTATCCTCTCTCCTCTTGTCCATTATATTTTCAACATACTGTAACAGGGGCCGGTCCGCAAGGTATTTCATTAGGACATGGTAGTGCAAAAGATTCGTTTCAAATAAGAATGGCAGATGGAAAATGTATAAATGATGACAAATATTGCAACAATAACTATCATAACTTTGCTCATGATTCAGCAAATCTGAATGAACGAATAAAACGCCGCGTTAAAGTTGAAAAAGTCGACGGTGGAAGAAATATAACAGTATGGGTTAGAGAGAAAAATTTAGGCACCAAACATTTACCAGTAAAAGGAGATATTTATAGTAGTGGTGGTTTGCTCTTTGGAAATGTTTGGGGATGGAGATTTAAAGGAACTTTACATAGTATAAAATTGTCTAGTGGTGGTCCTCGCGATCATGATTATTGTGTAAAAGCTAATACTGGATCATCAATAGATGTTAAAGTAGGATCATCAAATGATACGAGCATGGGTAGAAAATGGGATGGCAAAAAGAAAACAATAAATTTACCCGTTCCTTGTATGAGTTTTTTACTTGATTCATCAAAGAAAACAAATCAACAATTTCCCACTGCTGTAAAAAATACTCAAAATCCAAATTGGGGTGATCGTTTTGAATTAAATGTAAAAGATAGAACATTAGAGGTAACAAGATTAGATGCTTTGAATCAAGGCTGGGGTCAAGACTTAGTTCTTGTGGCAAAAAATGATGGTAAAGGTTGTAAACCAGTAGTTCAACCCGTCGAACACGATGCTACATTCACTCAAGGAGCAGAAACCTATGGTCCCGAACATACTTTCACGGCTGATGGAAAAACAATAAATAGTCGTCATTTTATAACGCAAGGACATTGTAACCCTAAAGGAAAAGATGCAACAAATTTAGAAGAACAAGGAGCATCTTTTTGTAAATCTATTTATGGCGATAAATATAATTTAATATCTGATCCTAGAACGCAAAACTTAAAAGATGAAGGATTTGGTAAAAAATATCCAAAAATACATGTTGGACGCACAAAGGACGGTGAATGGAAAACGAGCGAATGTACGACCCAAGGATATAACATAGCGAACAGTACATGTGATGGGAAAAAATGTAAAATAGGTGATTGGTCAGAATATACTTCTGGTATTACTAATGTTATTTGTTCAACTAAACCGAAAGAACTTGAACAAGCTCCGGCGTTTGAGGAACCGCCTATACAACATACGCTGCCTCAAGATAAATCTGATCAAATATGCTTTAATCCAAATACTGTACAAAAAGGTACAAAATTAATGGAAAAAGCCCAACCATATTTAAATAAATCTTTTTGCCTTAATGGAAGTTTATTAGGAGAAGCAGCAAATGTAGCTAAAGAGGATTTAATTGCCGCCTTTGGAGCAGCAGCGCCAGATATTCAACTTGCGCAGCCACACTTAGACAAGGCACAACCACATCTTGAAGCTGCTTTTGAAAAAGCTGGGCCACATTTAGATAATGCTATGAAAAAAGCTGAACCTCAAATTAAACAAAGTATATTTGAAAAGGACCAAGATCAAAAACAAGCTGTTGAAAAATCTCAACAACCAGATAAAACTCAACAACCAGATAAAACTCAACAACCAGATAAAACTCAACAACCAGATAAAACTCAACA
>PBMP01000055.1 GCA_002722705.1 Pseudobdellovibrionaceae bacterium
AAGGGTCTGTTATTTTGTGTAAAAAACATCATACCCGAACTCTTCAACTTAATTTTCTTAGATCTATCTTATATTTACAGATAATCTCTTACCTATGTCTCCTTAATCCACAATCAGTTAAGTTGATTTTTTTTGTCTATATTTTAAACAGTCTAAAAGAATAGACTGTGTCTTAAAAGACTCGTGTCTTTTTAACTCTTTTATTTTATATGGAAAAATTTAACTCATCGTGGCATGTTCTTCGCAGGATAGAGTATATGGAGAGTTTTGTTTTTTTTATTACTGTCGGATTACTGAGTCTGAGTGCCTTTGGGACCGACGCTATTTCTGTTGATGTGGCTTCTGTACCTGAAGTCGCACCACTTCCCTTATCTTTGTCTGATGCTCGTAGGGAAGAAGAGATTAAAAAAATTGAAATAGAAAAAAGAAAAGAACAACAGTCTCAAATAAGAGAAGAACGAAAAAAAGATTATGAAGCCCGCATGGAAGATGATGAGGGTTTTTTTGGGAAGTTTGAAGCTTCTCCAATGGTGATTTATCAAAGTGACTCAAAAAAGACTTATTCTGGAGGAGTGGCTGGACTTGGTTTAGAGCGAGTTGATAAAAATAATCCACATGCTCCTCTTTCAAAAGGGGACTATGTGAAGAGTTCTGTTGATGCTTCTTATGGATATTTAAGAAGTCCTGCCTCAAAAGAAGGAGTTCATGTCGGTGGTATAGACGCTTATGTCGATATTTACCGCGCTCTATCGGAGGAAAGAAACTCTGCTTACGGATTTTTAGGACGCTATCGGTTTAGAAAAGTAGATTTAGGTTCTAAAGAGAGAAGTTTACTTCTCGTTCCTGAACTGGGAATTGGTTTTTTAAGAGAATTTGGAGAAACCAAGCTCTATGTGGTTCCCTTGCGAGGATATGAAGATACTGATCAAAAAGTACATTTTGGAAAAACGGGTTTGTCTGTTGAGAACAAAATGGTTTTAATGGATGGCCAAATGGAGTTTTTAGCGGATTTTGAGATGGCTTTGCTTTATTCAGGGTTTGACGGAGCTGCACGATCTCATAGTGGTTTTGGAAAATTGAAATCCTATTATGCGGAAGTCCTCGATCAAGATACTCGGAAGGATGGAGTGAATGGATTTCAAGGAAGAGCTAAATTTGATTTAGCAATTCATTTAGGACATCACCTGACTTTGCACACAGAGGTTCACGGAAACGGTCATACTTATAAAGAAGTAGAATCAGCGGAATCAGTTGAGAAAAATGGTGACCAATTTAATGCAGGAGCTGCATTGTCTCTTAAGGGAAGGTTTTAATTTTCTTTTTTTAAAGAGTTTAAACGAACGACCGTTCGTGCTATCCTCTTCAATATGGGTAGAGGTACGGAAACAAAGACTTTAATTATCGATACTGCAATGATGCTTGCAGGAAAAGTGGGGCTTCAAGGCCTAACCATTGGAAGTCTTGCCAAGGCTGTTGGGATGTCTAAAAGCGGCCTCTTTGCACATTTTAATTCAAAAGATAATTTACAGTTAGAAGTCATTCGAGAAGCGTCCCAGCACTTTACTCGAATCGTTTTAAAACCTGCTTTTCGTCTTCCTCGAGGAGAGCCACGAGTTCGCGCTCTTGTTCAAAACTGGGTTTCGTATCTTGATGACTCAAAAACCCTTCCTGGAGGTCGTATACTCATTTCATCATCAATCGAATTTGATGATCAACCAGGTGAAATTAGAGATTACATCCATAAAGTTCAACTTGATTTAGTAAAATCCATTCAAAAAGCTACCCAAATAGCAATAGATGAAGGACACTTTAGGGAAGATTTAAATACAGAACAATTTGCGTGGGAGATATTTTCTCTCATATTGGGCTACCATCATTTTAATAAAATGATGGTAGCTCCTCAAACAGCTAAACTTCACCAGGCTTCTTTTGAGAAGCTGGTGAATTCAGCAAGGAAAGGTGGATGAGATGGAAAACTTAATGATGCTCGTGCAAGACCATATGATGGGATTTTTGCTGGGAGCTGTTCTTTTGGTTTTGGTGTTAGGGTATACGGGGGCTCCTTATTGGCTTTGGACCATCGGAATAAGTGGAATATTATTTATCTTTTGCGCTCCAAAGGCGTTGTTGTTTTCATATTTAGCAATCTCTTTCGTTTTTATTGTTCGTCCACTTCGTACCGTATTAGTTTCGTCATTTGTTATGAAAATAATGAAAGCGATGAACTTTGTTCCTCAAATTTCAGAAACAGAGAGAACGGCGCTTGATGCTGGAGTGGTCTGGGTAGAGAGCGATTTGTTTTCCGGTAAACCTGACTTTAAAAAATTATCTTCTGAATCTTATCCTGATCTTACTGAGGAAGAGCAAGCTTTTTTAGATGGTCCAGTTGAAGAGCTTTGTGAAATGATCGACGATTGGAAAGTATGGAAAGATAAAGAGCTTCCTGTAGAGGTATGGAACTTTTTAAAGGAAAAGAAATTTTTAGGAATGATTATTCCTAAAAAATATGGAGGTCTGGAGTTTTCTGCGCTTGCTCATAGTCATGTAATCAAGAAGTTAGCAAGCCGTTCTGTGCCAGCAACGATCACCGTGATGGTTCCTAATTCTTTGGGACCTGCGGAACTTTTAAGTCATTTTGGAACACAAGCTCAAAAAGAACACTATCTTCCTCGTTTGGCGGATGGGCGAGAAATGCCTTGTTTTGCATTGACGGAGCCTCGAGCAGGAAGTGATGCGGGAGCGTTACAGGCCACTGGAGTTCTTTTTAAAGATACTGATGGAACATTAAAAGTAAAATTAAACTGGAATAAGAGATGGATTACCCTAGCCGCTATTTCGACTACACTTGGTTTGGCATTTCGTTTAAAGGATCCTGATAATCTTCTAGGGAAAGGTGAAAATGTTGGAATTACCTGTGCGTTGATTCCAACTCATCTTCCAGGTGTGGTTTTAGGCCGAAGGCATGATCCTATGGGAGTTCCTTTTTATAACTGTCCAACACAAGGTCATGACGTTGTGATTTCTGCGGATCAAATTATCGGTGGAGTAGAAATGGCCGGTAAAGGATGGGCGATGCTAATGGATAGTTTGGGTGCTGGACGAGGAATTTCGCTTCCAGCTCAAACAGTAGGGGGAGCAAAAACAGCTTACCGACTCACTTCAGCTCATAGTGTGGTTAGAAAACAGTTTGGTCTATCCATTGGTAAGTTTGAAGGGATTGAAGAACCTTTGGCTCGTATTGGTGGATATACCTATTTGTTAGAAGCGTTTCGACGTTATACCTTAGGGGCTTTGAATCAAGGGATCAAGCCACCAGTGATTACTGCCATTGCCAAGTATCAGTCTACTGAGCTTGGAAGAAAAGTCGTGAATGATGCAATGGATATTTTGGGGGGAGCAGGAATCTCTCGTGGACCAAGAAATATTATTTCAGGACAGTATATGAGTGCTCCTATTGGAATTACTGTTGAAGGAGCTAATATTCTTACTCGGACACTGATGATTTTTGGACAAGGAGCTTTAAGAGCTCATCCGTATGCTTATCAAGAAGTAAAAGCAGTTGAAGAAAATAATGTATCACTCTTTGATCAGGCGTTTTGGGGACATATTGGTCATGTTGTCCGAAATGCGTTTAGAGCCACACTTTTAAGTTTGACTCGGGGAAGGTTAGCATCAGCTCCTCATGGAGGACCAACTAAGCGTTATTATCAGAAATTAGCTTGGGCTTCTGCTTCTTTTGCAATTCTTTCAGATGTTGCAATGGGTGTTTTAGGTGGGAAACTTAAACAAAAAGAAATGATCACCGGACGTTTTGCAGACATACTTTCGTGGATGTATATCGGTGTGGCTACCTTGAGGCGTTTTGAAGCAGAGGGACAACGAAAAGAAGACCTTCCGTTTCTTCATTATGCGATGAGACACGCGAATTCAGAAATTCAAAAAGGGTTTGATGGAATTTTTTCAAATCTTAAAGTTCCGATGGGTGGATGGCTTTTCGGAGGGATCATCAAGATTTGGTCTTGGATGAATCCGATCAATGATGAAATTTCTGATGACCTCAAGCAAGAAGTTGCTTCACTGATGCTTCAAGACTCAGAGCAAAGAGACCGGTTTACTGATGGAATTTTTATTCCAAAAAGTACAGACGAAGCTCTTGGGCGTCTTGATCATGCCTTTAAACTAACCTTATCTGCTGAACAGACGGAGAGAAAGATTAGAAAGGCCATTCGTGGAAAACAGCTTCCTAAGAAAAAAACTTATGAGCTTTTAGATGAAGCCCTTGAAAAAGGTGTAATTACTCAAAGTGAATTTGACGACATCAAAAAAGCAGAAGATGCTCGTTGGGACGCTATTCAGGTGGATGACTTTTCTCAAGAGGAGTTTTTGGAAGCTGGAAATGATGAGGGAAGTCCGGTTAAACAAAGGGCAAAAGCAGGAAAATAAAATTTCTTTGTTTTAAATATAAAGAACTTAGAAGAGGCACTTATTGAGTGCCTCTTTTTTTTTTGATAGGCTGACTCAATGAAAATACTTGTTACAGGGGCTACAGGGTGGATTGGTAAGACTTTGGTGGAACGGTTGTTTCGTTTGGGGCATGAAATTGTTGTTATTAGTAGAAATCCTGACACCGTTGAAGAAAAGCTTGGAATTCCTGTTTTCGCTTTATCATGGAAGGAATTAAATAAAATTCCTTCGGATATCCAATGCGTTTATCATTTAGCAGGGGAAACGATTGCTCAGTTTCCTTGGACAAAAAAAATTAAAAAATCAATTTATGACTCGAGGGTGAGTAAAACAAAAAACCTCACTCGAAGTCTTTCTCATTGTTCTCTTGATTTTTTTCTTTCTACTTCTGCAATTGGAGTTTTTGGTGAACGAGGTGATGAAGAATTAAATGAAAACTCTTTACCTGGAGAAGGTTTTTTATCTGAAGTTTGTGTGGACTGGGAGGATGCAGCAAGCTATGTCACTTCGTTTGTAAATCGTCTTTTAATTTATCGAATTGGGGTCGTACTTGGGGAAGGCGGAGGAATGTTAGAGAGGTTGTATCCTCTTGCTCAAAAGGGAGTGCTTTCTTCTTTAGGTGAGGGAAAGGGGTGGATGAGTTGGATTGCAAAAGAAGACCTTATTCATGCGATGATAGCTCCTTTAGAAAAAAAAGAAATGGAAGGAGTTTATCATTTAGTTTCTCCTCATCCTGTTCGTCAAAAAGAACTTTATAAAGAGCTTGCAAAGCGCTTTGGAAAAGGGCTTCTTCCTTCAGTTCCTTTTTGTATTCCTCAGTTTTTTACAGGTGGAGCAATGAAGGAGCTGCTTGCGAGTCAAAAAGTGAGGACTTCTCGTTTAATTCAGTCTGGATTTAAATTTAAGTATGAGCAAGTAGGTGGACTTTTTGAGTCTCTTCTTTTTTTAAAATCAAACGAAAGACTTTTTGAATCCACTCAATGGATTAATGCCCCAATAGAGAATGTTTTTGAATTTTTTTCTTCTGAAAAAAATTTAGAAAAAATTACTCCCGATTTTTTGAATTTTAGAGTTGAAAAAAAATCCACCCCAAAATTAGAAGAAGGAACAGTGATTGATTATCGGTTGAAAATTCATGGAGTCCCTGCTCGGTGGAAGACGTTGATCTCAAGGTGGGTGCCAGGAGAGTTATTTGAGGATGTTCAAATTAAAGGTCCCTATAAAAAATGGCAACATTTGCATACCTTTGACTCTGTTCAAGGGGGGACATTGATAAAAGATAAAGTCGTTTATCAAGTTCCATTGGGTATGCTAGGAAATATGGTAGCAGGTCGTTTTATCCGTTCTGATGTCAGTCGAATTTTTAAATATCGAACCCAGACAATTGATCGACATTTTCACCAAAAGTAAATAAAAAGTGAAACATTTTTTTGCAAGTAATTGAATTTAAAGCTTTTATTTGCTTTAATTCTTAAAAGAAAAAAGAATAATTTTAATTCGTTTTTTTATTGATCTTTGTTTTATTCAATATTATATTAATATAATATTATGATAATTTAATATTAATGGATGCTAAAGAATGAAAGAAAAAAAAGTGATGATTGTTTTTTTGAGTTTAATTGGATTAATTCCGCTAGGGCATGCGCAGTCGACTTCCAAACCAGGTTCGCAGGAAATCGGATTTCAGCAAATTTGGTCAACTGTGAAAAAAAATGCCTCTGGTTTGAAGGCAGCAGAGCATGAGGCCCTAGCCACAGAGATCGAGGCAACGCGATACTCTCGTCATTGGTATCCTCGGCTCTATTTGACAGGGAAAGCGTTTATCACAAATGATCCTGGTGCTTCTTTTATGTACACTCTTGAGCAACGAGAGATTCAGAGTACAGATTTTTCACCTTCTCTTTTGAACGATCCAAAACAGCAGTTTTTCTCGCAGGGTACTTTAGGTCTTGACCTTCCTCTTTTTGAGGGTGGGGTGAGAGTTGCTCAAACAAAAATGGGAGATAAAAAAGCAGAGGCCATGGAGTGGGCAATGAAAGCACAGTTGTTTTCTCATTATTCATCGGCTGTACAACACTATGCCACTCTCCTTTCTTTGATTGAAGAAAAAGGGGAGTTGCTATCACTTCGAAAAAGTGTGCAATCAACGATTGATCGGTATCGAATTGGTTCACGAAAAAATCCGGTTGGATACTCTGGATTACTTGGGTTAAAAAATTTAAGAAATAGAATTGATGGGCTTTTGTCAGCGAATGAAGCAAAAGAGCAAATGAGTCGAAGTGAACTTAATGCTCTTGCGTTGAAGCTTCCAAAGAACTGGGTTCCGAAACCACAAAGAGTTCAATCTTTTTTAAGTCAAGTGTTTACATCTCTTCGTCAACAAAAATCCAAAAATGTAAAAATTTCTGCGGCAGTAGAGGCAGCAAGGAAAAAAGCCGAAAGTCTTTCTTATTTAAAAAATGCCGAAAGATCTCGATTTTTACCTAGAGTTGGACTCTTTGCTCAAGGAGATTTGTACAGTGGAAGTCGATCGACTGCTACAAGTTACTCGACAGGAGCATATTTACAGTGGGATCTTTTTTCTGCAAAAAATTTAGGCTCTTTAGATCAAGCTGAGCATCAATCTGCAGCCGCACTTAGTAAAGCAGAAGAACTGCATCATCAAATGGAAGGACGATATCAGGCAGCTTTGCATGGAGTCGATGCTTCAGAAAAAAGTTTAATTTTGTTAGATGAAAGTGCTGAGCTTCTTAGAAAACAAACAAAAACAGCTCGAGATTTATTTAAAAATGGATCTATAAATGCACTTCAGTTAGTCGAAGTTTTAAACCGAAGAGCAGATCTTTTATTGAATAGATCAAAAGTAGAGTTAGAGCTACTTCAAATGAAATCAATGGTTTTTTTAACAACTGCTAGAGAAAATAACGATTTAGGGAGATCTCGATGAATACGCCAGAGAAAAAACAATCTCAAAAATTAGGTTTTGCTGGAAAACTTGCTCAAATTTTTGTGCATTCCAAACTAACGCCTGTTATTGCAATATCAAGTATCTTGATGGGGCTTTTTGCTGTGTGGTTAACACCTAAAGAGGAAGAACCACAAATTTCAGTACCTATGGTTGATATTCAAATTCCCAGTCCTGGATTTGAAGCTGAAGAAGTAGAAAGAAAAGTAACGGAACCCATTGAAAGAGCGGTTTGGGGGTTAGATGGAGTTGAATACGTCTATTCTGCAAGTCAGGCTCATGGTGCGGTTATTACGGTTCGTTTCAAAGTGGGTGAACCCATGGAAGCCAGTTTGGTGAAAGTTCATCACAAATTAATGAGTATTCGAAATGAACTCCCTCAAACGGTTCTTTCACCTCAAGTAAAGTCGTTCTCAATTGATGATGTTCCTTTTTTAACTTTGACGTTTAGTTCAAAATCAAAATCAGACTATGAGCTTCGTGCTCTTGTTGCTCCTCTTGCGAGAGAGCTCTCGAGTACACCGGATTTGAGTCGAGTTGAGCTTTTAGGTGGTTTGAAACGAGCGATTCGTGTCATCGTGGATCCTAAAAAACTGGAGATGCGTGGTGTTTCACTTTCGTCTGTAGCTCGAGCATTACAAGCGAGTGATGCTTTTGTTCCTTCCGGAAAAGACTGGGGAAAAGAGCGAGTCTACGACGTTGAAGTCGGAGGACGAATCTCTTCAGTTCGGGATATTGAAAATATTGCAGTTGGGCAACGAGGAGGAAGACTCATTCGAGTGAAAGACGTTGCTGATATTGTTGATGGACCAGAAGAAGTGACTCGAGGTTCTCTACTTTTAGATAAAAGTAGAGGAGGACAACCAGAAAAAGCGGTTTCTATCGTATTTGCAAAGAGGAAGGGAACGAATGTTGTTATTCTCGCATCACAACTCTTAAAGAGAGCTCAGCGATTTAAAACAGGACTTCCTAAAGATGTAGTTATGACTCAGATGAGAAACTACGGTTCAACAGCGGCGGATAAATCAGAAGAGTTAATTGAACACCTAATATTAGCGACTCTGTCAGTGACGATCTTAATTGCGCTAGTGATGGGGTTTAGAGCTTCTCTCGTTGTGGCAACTGCGATTCCCGTGACTCTTGCATTGACGTTAGCAATTTATTATTTCATGGGATACACCTTGAACAGAGTTACCCTTTTTGCTCTGATTTTTTCTATTGGAATTTTGGTGGATGATGCAATTGTTGTCGTCGAAAATATCGAACGTCATTTAAAACAAAATCGTAAAATAGGGTTGGTAAAGGCAACTTTGAATGCTGTTTCCGAAGTTGGAAATCCAACTATTCTGGCGACATTTACTGTCATTGCCGCTATTTTACCTATGGCTTTTGTCAGAGGTTTGATGGGCCCTTATATGAAGCCTATTCCGGTGGGTGCTAGTCTTGCGATGGTTCTTTCTCTTTTTGTGGCATTTATAGTTACTCCTTGGGCAGGCGTAAAATTGCTCAAGCGTCATTCAGAAGAGAAGGGGCATTCAGATGAAGGTACTGAGAGTAAATTAGATCAGATTTATAGAAGTTTTATGGAGAAGTTATTTTCAAGAAAAACTTATTCAATTTCTTTTGGTTTTATTACGATTGGGCTTTTGGTGCTTGCATCGAGTTTGGTTTATTTCAAAGGAGTTAAAGTCAAAATGCTTCCTTTTGATAACAAAGACGAGTTTCAGGTTTTGATCGATTACCCTCCTACGACACCGCTGAGTCATTCTCTTGAGTGGTCTAAGGAGCTTTCAGAAAAACTTCTTGAAAACCCTGAAGTTAAAAAAGTACAGGTCTTTGCTGGAGAGGCTGCTCCATTTTCTTTTTCAGGAATGGTCAAACATACCTTTATGAGAAAAGCAGATTATCTTGCTGATTTACAAATTGTTCTATCGGATAAAAGTGACCGAGACTTATCGAGTCATGAAATTATTGAATCATTAAGACCTGTCATTCATGAATTTGCAATTCAAAAGAAAGCAGTAACGAAAGTATTAGAAATCCCTCCAGGCCCTCCTGTATTGTCAACAATGCTTGCTGAGGTTTATGGACCGGACCGAGAAACAAGAGAACGAGTTGCATCTGAGGTCTATGAAGTCTTTAAAAAAGAGAAGAGTGTGGTGGATTTAGATTCGACATGGAGACTTGGAAGACCTCGGAAGGTCTTCTCTTATGATTCAGAAAAAGGAGGAATGATTGGAGCAAGTGCTGCACAAATTGCTGGAGTAGGACGACTGATTTTCTCTGAAACTCCTCTGATTTCGTTGGGAGATGTTTCCAGTCCTGAAGATGTTTATGTTGATCTTTCAGTAAAAGAGTCAGTCCGATCTAGCGAATCTCCATTTGATGGTGAATATGAAAGTTCTTTTGAGTCAGGAAGCTTTCAGGTGAAGGAAGCTCTTGAAGAACCTGTGATCAAAGAGAATAAGGTTCTTTATCGAAAAAACTTGAAACCCGTTTCTTATGTAATGAGTGAACTCTCAGGTGAAGAAGAAGCTCCGGTTTATGGAATTTTAAAGCTTGCACCTGAAATTCAGTTTCCACAACAGACTGCAGAAGTTCCATGGGACACGACTGAGCCGATTGTGAAATGGGATGGAGAGTGGTTTATTACTTATGAGGTTTTTAGAGATCTAGGAGGCGCTTTTGCAGTCGTAATGGTCTTGATTTACATTCTTGTTCTTGGATGGTTTAAGAGTTTCTCAATCCCTTTAATTATTATGGCTCCTATTCCTATTAGTTTGATTGGAGTCTTACCTGGGCATTGGGCAATGGGAGCATACTTCACTGCAACGTCAATGATTGGGTTTATCGCCGGAGCTGGAATTATTGTTCGAAACTCAATTATCTTAGTTGATTTCGTTGAGCATCAGTTAGCTCAAGGACTAGATTTAAAAGAGGCTGTCGTGAGTGCAGGGGTTTTACGGTTTCGACCGATGTTATTAACAGCGGCAGCAGTTGTTGTTGGAAGTTCAGTGATGCTTTTTGATCCGATTTTTCAGGGACTCGCTGTAAGTCTGATGTTTGGGGAGATCGCTGCAACTATCTTAAGCCGTTTTGCTGTTCCAGTGTTGTACTATTGGTTTGTTGGTAAAGGACGCTTTAAGATGATTCAACAAGAAATTCAAAGTGAAACGATATAAAACGGAGGGTTTATGACTATCGATTCAAAAATACGTGCATTTGCTGGAACATTTATTTTATTGGGATTGATTTTATTTCATTATCATTCGCCGTATTGGATCTATTTTGTAGCATTTGTAGGATTTAATTTGTTACAATCGTCCTTTACGCGTTTTTGTCCCTTAGAGATCATTTTAAAAAAGGTGGAAAAGAAACATGAAACAAAACATTCATAATATTGAAAGAGTGGTGAGGATTCTTGGGGGAGCAGGACTTGTTAGCTTGGCTTTTTTTGGTCCGGAGAATCCTTGGTTTCTCTTAGGGTTAGTTCCTCTGGCCACAGGGTTGCTTGGTTGGTGTCCTCCTTACGCAATTTTAGGAATCAGTACTTGCCCACGAAAAGAGTAGCTTGTTTGGTTTTGATATCTATTTGACTTTGACTTGCAGAAAAGCAAGGATATCCTTAGTCGGAGTGAAACGATCGATTTAAGGAATCTTATTATGTCATCCATGGTATCTATACAGAATGTTACAAAAACCTACTCCGGGGGATTTAAGGCTCTGGACCAAGTTTCGTTTGATATAAAATCTGGGGAAATCTTTGCTCTTCTGGGTTCAAATGGGGCTGGAAAAACAACATTGATTCAGGCTATTTGTGGACTGCTCAGAATTACAGAAGGTGCAATTGAAGTAGGTGGCTCTGATGTTGTTCTGAACGCAAAAAACGCGAGAGAAAAAATAGGTCTTGTTCCTCAGGAGCTCTGTGTCGATACGTTTGAATCTGTTTGGAATACAGTGAGTTTCAGCAGAGGGCTTTTTGGTAAACCTAAAGATCCAGGAAAAATCGAAAAAATATTAAAAGACCTCTCCTTGTGGGATAAAAGAAAAAATCGAGTAATGACTCTTTCTGGAGGAATGAAGAGAAGGGTGATGATCGCAAAAGCACTCTCTCATGAGCCTGAGGTTTTATTTTTAGATGAACCGACTGCTGGCGTAGATGTAGAGCTCAGAAAAGATATGTGGAACCTTGTCCGAAAATTACAAGAATCTGGTGTCACAATTATTTTAACGACTCATTACTTGGAAGAAGCAGAAGAAATGGCTGATCGTATTGGGGTTCTTTCAAAAGGGAAACTCTTAGTTGTTGAAGATAAAGATGTATTGATGAAAAAAATGGGTAAAAGACAGCTAATCTTAGAAGTAGAAGATCCAGCTGTGAATTTGCCATTATCTTTAGATCGATTTCATTATACTCAAAAGGGAAGTTTTTTTACTTTTCAGTTTGATGTCGTAAACGAAGAGTTGTCAATTGGTGCTTTAATGAGTGAGATTCATAGTGCGAACGTTCAATATTTAAATTTACAAACCAAGGAAAGTTCTTTAGAGGAGATTTTTATGGAGATGACTCGAATATGAACTATCGATCAATATGGAGTATTTATCAGTTTGAAATGGCTCGGATGTGGAGAACAATTGCTCAAAGTATTGCCTCTCCTGTTCTATCAACGTCCTTGTATTTTGTAGTCTTTGGATCTGCGATTGGCTCTCGTATGGAGAGTATTAATGGAGTAAGTTACGGTTCATTTATTGTTCCTGGTCTTATTTTGTTATCAGTCTTACAACAGAGTATTTCAAACGCATCTTTTGGTATTTATTTCCCAAAATTTACGGGAACGATTTACGAAGTTCTTTCTGCCCCCATAGGTCATTTAGAAATTATTTTTGGTTATGTCGGTGCTGCTGCTACTAAGTCGATTATTCTTGGAACACTCATTTTTTTAACCTCTCTTCTCTTTGTTCCGGTCCATGTTGAACATCCTTTTATGATGATTCTCTTTTTGATTTTAACTTCTGTAACCTTTAGTTTACTCGGATTTATGATTGGAATTTGGGCAGATGGGTTTGAAAAACTTCAGATCATTCCTTTGTTGGTCATCACTCCTCTTACTTTTTTAGGAGGGAGTTTTTACTCGATTGATATGCTGCCTCCTTTTTGGCAAAAAGTTTCGATGGCTAACCCCGTGGTTTATTTGATCAGTGGTTTTCGTTGGAGTTTTTTTGGTCAGGGAGATGTGAGCTTGGAATGGAGCTTAGGAATGATCTTATTATTCTTAGGGATTTGTTTTGCTACTACTCGTTACATTATTAAAACGGGATATAAACTCAAAAATTAGATTCTTTTATTTCCTGCCAGGCATGTTCTTCTGAGTCTATCCATTCATTTACCCAGTGAGGAAGTTTAGGAGAAGTGGGATCTTCTTTGCAGAGTGAGACGAATTCTTCAGGTTTGATTCCTCCTTTTCCTGCTTGTTTAAATTTTGCTTTAACTACCGCCAAAGCACTTACTTTTCCTTTGCAGATAAAGCGTTGCTGAAGGTAGAAAAAACGATCATCCCATCCCAGTACTTTTGTTTTAATGGAGAATTTTTCAAAAAGATTGATAGAGCGAGTATATCGAATTGCTTGAGAGGCAACGAGTGGGTATATTTTATTTTTAAGTGCTATTTTCAAGAGACCATTTCTAAAGGTAAGATCAAAACGACCTAAGTCCATCAAAGAAAGATAGATTCCGTTGTTAATATGTAAATTAAAATCAATATCTGTTGGAAGCGCTCTAAAAGGAGTTTCTGCTTCTTCAAAAAACCGAAGTTTTTTCCTAAAACGATATTGTATCACTAAATAAAAAAGTCTAAAGATGAGGTTCATGCTTTTTAGTCTACATAAAACTTCCTTTAGTGAGCAACTGATATGCGATTTTTTCTAAATCATTAGATAAAGGGATCTCAAGAGAGGGAGAAACTCCTTTTTGATGCCATGTGGTTTGATCTGGAAAATAAACCATTCCTGAAGTGATTTTTATATTTGAACCATCTTCAAGGGAAAACAGCTGTTCAAAACTTGCTTTTCCAGCTGTTTTTTCTCCAATAAGAAAGGTATGAGCCCTCTGTTTGAGTACACCTGTTAGTGCTTCACTTACTCCGGATGTTTTATTTCCAATAATTACTATCATTTTAATTTTTGGAAAAACTCCTGAATTTGAACTCTTAATATTTTTAATCACATTGTTTTTGAAATGATAAGACCAAAGAGGAGTGTTTTTCTCTAAAAAGAATGATGCAATGTTTTCTGAAGCAGTGCTGTCTCCTCCTTGAGAGTCGCTCAAATCCAGGATGATTCCATTGATTTCTTTTTTCTTGAAGTTCATCAATGCTTTTTTTACTTTCTTTTCAGTTTCTTTATTGAAACTCAAAATTTTTAGTATTCCTGTCTTATTCTTTATGGAACTTGTCACTCCTGGAAAAGTAACTTTTTCTCGAGTGATTTTTAGTTGTTTAATTTTGTTGTTTCTCAAAACTTCAAGTTGAATGGAAGACCCTGATTTTCCTCTAATTTTTTTTACGAGATCATTAAGCTGGTTTTCTTTTTGAATAGGGGCTCCTTCTATCGATACGATAAGATCTCCAGCAAGAACTCCCGCTTTTTTTGCTCCTCCTTCAAAAACTTTAATAATTTCTGGATATTTTTCCGAAGGTTTTTTTTCAAGTTTAACTCCAATTCCAGAAACAGATCCGTTTATATTGATATTAAAATTTTTGGATTGCTCAGGGTTGAGATACGCGTTGTCCTTTTCAAAAAATATATTTTTTTTATGTATGTTTTTGTGCTTTTGTTCAATACGATTCAGTATTCCTTCTAATGAAGCTTGGTAGATTTCGTCTTGAGTGAGAGAGTAGTATCCTTTTTTTTGAATTGTATTTATTGCTTTATCAAAATCTTTTTGACTAAGCTCTTTAGATTCTAAATTTTGAATTCCTGTAATTAAAAAAAGAAGAATAAAGTTTTTCATAGTAACCTCACATTGTTTGAATAAATTTATTTTCATATCTAGAACTTGTTAGTGCTGAGTTTTCTTTAAGTAACTCAGTTGTAGGTACAGACTGAGTTTGTCTGATGGATTGAAGACCCATTCCTATAAATAGAGCGCAAGTAAAGAGCAAAACTTCCTTGTAGGGAAAATTAATTGTAAAAGATGAATTCTTTTTAAAAAAAGATTCATCTGAAGTGTTTTGAAGTTGAGTATAAATTTTCTCTATTTCTTTAAGTTCATTTTGGAGTTTTATTGAGTTTTTTAATTGATTTTCAATTTTCAATTTTGTTTTTTCATTAAGGTCACCTATAAGATAGGATAACAAATCAGATTGAGTTATTTTCATTTTCTTTCTCCATCTTTTTTTTTAATAACGATATGGCACTATTGAGACGACTTTTTACTGTTCCTTTTGGGATTGATAAAATTTCAGATATTTCTTCTATTGTAAGTTCTGATCGTATTCTTAAAATTAACACTTCTTTTTGTTTTGTTGGGAGTGTGTAAATCCAATCCTTTATATTGGGTTTTTGGTTTTTACTAGAATTTAGATAAAGTTCAGTATGAAACTTAAAATGTTCAATAAAGTTATGAAATCGATTTGAGTTCCGAATGGAATTTAAAGCTCTGTTTTTAACTGATTGATAGAGGTAGCTTTTGCTCGGAGGAATAGGGCTTTTTAAACACTCTAAATAAACTTCTTGAACCACTTCTTTTGCTTCTTCTTTGTTTTTTAAAAAACCAGTGGCGAACAAAATAAGGTTGCTTTGGTGTTTATTGATTATTTGTTCCCACAGATTATTAATCATTCTCTAATAAGACACCCTGGGTTCTAAAAAGGTTCATTTATTTTGTGTATAAATAAGGTAATGATTTAAGTAGGTTACGATATTTAAGCAGATTTTGGTAGTTTAATTTCAAAACAAGTGTGAGTTTGATTTGGAATATATCGAATAGAACCATTATTTTGTTCTACAAGATTTTTAGAGATAGTAAGTCCCAGACCGGTTGCTTGGGCGACTTTTTTAGAGGAAAAGAATGGATCGAATATCTTTCCTTCAATTTCAGAAGAAATTCCAGAACCTGAATCAGAAAAGTGAATATTAACGAGGTCATTTTCTTCTGTACCTGTAATTTTAATCCATTTTTTCTCATTTGTGACGACTGCATCATAGGAATTCGAAAGCAGTTGAATGAAGATTTGAGAAATTTGATGTCTTTCCCCAAAAATTTTAGTATCAAGAATTTGGTCATTCATATCTATTTTAAAGTCAATTCCTTCGTCTTGATATTTTTCATGAAAGACATGAAGAAGATCATCAAACAGTGAACGAAGAGAGAGAGATTCTTTTTTCGAATTTCCTTTTTTTATATAGAGTTCTCTGAGACTTTTCATGATTCGAATCATACGGTCTACCGTTTTACTGATGCTTTGAGTTGAACTATCAATGATCTCATCTGTGAGAGTTCCTTTTTCTTTTGCTTTTTGAATGGTCGTCGTATGAATAGAAATAATGGCAAGGGGGTTATTCATCTCGTGTACAATTCCACTGGCCATCTTTCCTAAGGTAGCTAGGTTATGATTATAAATCATTTTAGCTTGTTGCTCTTTGATTTCTCGGGTTTTTTCTTCAACAATTTTTTCTATTTTTTGACTATGGATTTCAATATGTGCAGTTTTTTGTGCGATTAATCTCATGTCTTTTTCTGAGTAAATAGTCGTGTAGATTAAAAAAGCATCTTCGAAAAGTACCCAAAGACCATGCTCTAACCATCTCCACTCGCTCGCCATAATCACTCCAAAGATAGATTGAGGCCAGTAGATTCCTCGAATCAGGTGATCGGCAAAAACAATTAATGTTGCTGGAATAAAAACTCTCCAGTCTCGATAAGCAGCTAAAAACGCGAGTGAACCAAAAATATGAAAATGAGCTTCAATTCGTCCCCCCATCAGATGAATTAATAAAGCACCATAGAGTATTTGAGAACTAGCTGTTAGGTAACGACTGAAGGATGTTCCTTTTTTATAAAGGAGGTAGAGAAAGGGAAAGCCTAAGATGACTCCTCCTAGAAATACTGCGAACCATAAATGGATATGTGTTGTACTTTCAGAGCCTGCCCACGTTAATGGAGAGACAAAATAAGCAACGAGAATTCCAAAAATCCACTGAAAGACAAAAAGAAATTGAAATGCAGTATCAATACGTCTGTGAAGAGCGGTTTCTTGTTCAGTATAATAGCGTTGAGCAAGTACGGAGATATCGGTTGCCGACGAAGAGTTCATATCAAAGTGAGTTTCCTTTGTTTATTTCTATATGAATAATTCGGAATTATAAAAAGAATTCTTAAGAAAGAATTACGATGATGAAGAAAAAAGCACTGACTATGTGCGTAATTTAAGGTGTTTATTGTCGCGTGGTGACTCGATTGTAATGAGTTGAATAGGGAAGGCGAGTGAGATTTCTTTGATTCTTTTTGTATCGGTATCCTACTCGATCAAAAAGACTCAGTGAACGGTCCTTAAATACTTGGGCAGGTGATCTTCCTTTCATTTTGAATTCGATGTCATGAGTTCCGATATTGCCTTTTTTGTTTTTTTTACCTAAACCCATGGCTTCTAATACACCGGCCATCATTCGATTCACATTAGGACCTGATTTTCCTCCACCCGAATGACTTCCTCCACCCCCTTTATAGCCCCCTCCAGAAGCTACGTGAGCCGCCTTTTTTTCTATACTTTCTAAAAATGCATTCATCGCAGCTGGGTTTTCTCCCTTTGTATCAAAAAGTGAACCCACTCCTGATTGAGGTGGAACTTGTTGATTGTAACTGTCTTGACTAAAAGATCCGACATCGGTTCCTGTGAGTTTTTCAAAATCATCAAAAAGGCCGAGTGGCTGTATTTGAGCGAGAATAGCACTTTTTTGTCCGGCACATGAAAGAGCAGATCCATTGTCTCCTGTGTCTACTGCGCTTTTACAGTCTGGATTTGATTCTGTTTCTTTTTCAATGTCTCCGTTACTTCCTAGAGCAGTTGAGCCTCCTCGACCAGATCCTGATCGGTTTCCTCCGAGTAAAAGACCGTTGTTTTCATCATCATCATTGTTGATTGTTGGCTTGTGATCATCTAAAAGTCGTTCAACTGTGTCTAAGTTTTTTCTTCGATTCGCTTCAAAAAGCCCGGTATTTACAAATTTAATTGTACTCATCGCTGCAGCGAGAGTTCCATTGACACAAGCCATCGCGTCAGAGCCTTTTTTTGCTTTTTTTCCTGCGGCTTTTCTTTTTTCGTTTTTTTCAGCAAGTTTTTTTGCTCTTTCTGCTTTTCGAGAATCTGCTCCATCAGTTTTGTTTGCAATAAGTCCCATTCCTCCTACCGCACCAGAACCAATCGATGCAAATCGAGCAACCTGTCGATTTGTGGAGAGCGCTTCGATATCCTCTTGAATTCCTTGTTCTACGAGAGCAGTTGTTGCGCTGTCTACGATTCCAGCTGCTAAGGAAACTCCATTACAGGCTTGTCCTATTTCCAAAGTTGGATTTCCGCATTGAGCAAAGCAGACCGCAGCCACAGCAGCCCATGCGGTTGCAAGGACTCCGTTTGCTATCGCTGCATTTTGACTGTGTTTTGCAGAAGTACAATAGGTGACTTTTTGCTCATTTTCATTGCTCGTTTGAGAAGTCCCATTTTTATTGGTGACATCACCACAGAGTCTTCTATACCTTTCAGAGGTCTGATGTGGAAGCTCAGCAAATGAAGTATAGCTTAATAAAGTTACAGATAAGAGGATGAAGAGTGATTGTTTTAGCTTCATGTTTCCCCCGAAAACCCCTTTTAAATTTTCCCTTTTCTAGCGGCAGTCCGGTAACGACCAGTAATGCGTTTGAAAATATTTACTCTTTTTCCAAGAAGAGGGCTTGCTTTTGCTAAGCCTCGTGCTCCTTTGAAGTTCATTTTGTCATTTTTCTTTTCATCTTCTTTTTCAGGATTCATTTGATTGAGGAACTGAGCCATCATTGCAGAAAGATCAGGGTTTCCATTATCAGATCCACCGCCTCTACGGCCTCCAGCGTAACCTCCACCACCATAGCCACCACCATCTTCAGCTCCAGCGATCACGGGTTCCGCTTTTTCTTCAGGAGCATTTTCTCCTGATGTTCCTCCTGCAGAGAGGTTACTTGGAGAGGCTCCAGATCCTTTATCTGCAGGGCCCGAAGCAAACGCTCCCGGATCAATAGTATCTTTGATTTGATCAAGCTCATCGGTAAAGAACCCATCTCCTAGACTGTCTTCATCGTCAGGGATGACTTCCTCTGAAATTGCCGCATTTTCTCCAACGTCATTTCCAGGGGTGACCGGTGCACCTGCGCCAGGAGCTTGATCTGCAGGATTAAATCCGTCATAAGAAAGTTGAGGATCTCCTTCGAGGTCAATTGATCCAAATTGATTTGCTATTTTATTAAGATCTTTTGCCGCTTGGAATGCAAAGCCAGCGTTAACACTTTTTTGGATTGTAAGAGCGGTCGAAGCCATGGCTCCAACAAGAGCGACATTTCCTGCTTCTTCTTGCTCGTTTATTGCACCATTTGCGATTCTTTGTGAATCTCGAGTGTTGTACCCGTGAGGTTTTAGTGTTTCACTGATGTCTCCTTTGTTTGATTCAATTTCCTTTTTTGTCCCCTGATGTGCTGCTAAAAATCCCCACTGGATCGCAGCGAGTGTTCCTTGAACTCCAGCTGAAGTAGCTGATGCTTTTCCCGTTGCTTCTGCAACTTTTGCTTGTGCACGATAACTTGCTGCAATTTGGTTTTCATTACTAGCTTGTAGTTCAAGAGCCGCTTGATTCCCCTTCATTTCTACTGCCATTGATCCACCTTGATCTGCAACCTGTCCTAACGAAGGTGCGATCGCTGCCATGGTTTGTGTCGCTCCACAAAGGTTAGCTCCCTTTCCAGTAATTGCATTCATATTTCTCAATGCTTTTGAATGTCCACAGTTCCCAGAAAACTCAGTACTATCATAATCCCTTGGTTCTACTTCTTCCTCTTGGTTTGCAACTTGAGTAGAGTCTGAGGAATCTGCATCGTCTTTTGATGATGCTCTTTCTGATTGAGGTTTTGATGTAGCGCTTACGGGTTCAGAGTTCTGTAGGTCGTGAGCTGTGGGTGCAGAAGCAACCGTTCTACTTGGAGAGGTGTTGCTTGAAGGAGATGAAGTGCTTTTCGTTTCTGAAACGCCACTAATCATTCCTTGATCATTGGTTTCAAAGGTAACGGATTGACCGGTGGCTGAATTGACGACTCCTGGGTGTTGAGAGAGATTAACTGGGAATCCGTCTTTATCTACTGCTTGTCCTTGATCATTAATATAGAAATTCACAGCGAAATCATCATTCGTTCGATACCAAGTGGGTTCGTCATCTTCTATGATGATTAAATCTTCCCCACTATTTTTTGGGACTTTTTCAAGAACGGTATCGAGACTTGGTTCAGGATCCATTGAAGGAGCGGGAGGAACTTCTTTTGTATTTTCTTTTTCCTCTGTTTGAGCAGTTGTTTGATTCTGGTCTCCTTCGAGCTCCCCAATTTCTTTGAGAAGTTCAGTGTTATTTGGATCTAAGTTATCTGTATAAATTTGGCGTCTTTTGCTTCTGGCTTTTCTTTCTGCTTTTTCTTGCTTTTTAAGTGCCTTTTGAAAATCTCTTGCAGAACCGTTTTCGTCGACTCCTTCTGGAATTCGTTGAGGGACAGATGAACCTTCAGGAAAGAAATACTGTTGTTTTGCGAGACAGTGACAAGAATCGCTTCCTCCAGAAAGGGTTACCTTTTCACAAGACTGAATAAATGGATGTTTTTGATAGTGAACACAGCCTTGAGAAGGAACAGGAAGTACCTTTTGATTCGGCGCTAGTTTTTGCTTTGCAAAAGTAGAATTGATCAATAGCAATGAAAACAGACTGATTGAAAAAAGTCGCACTTTTTTCATAGAAACCCCCCAGGAGTCTATGCGTGAATCCCCATTTCACATTAATAGACTTATTTAATCAATTATAAAGGAAATGAAAACTTGCGTCAATACTCTAATAAGTTAAATGATTTCGGCTAGTTATTAGAGTAAATGAAAGTGAGATAGATTTATCAAAATTGATAACCATCGGCTTGAATCGTAAAGCTCCAATCCGTCGAAACTCTTCCCGACTCATCAACGAGGTCTTTAGGTGGATTAGGAAACTGTTTTGCTCGTTGAAAAGTTCGATAGATGGTTTGGTCAAACGCCGGAATTCCCGAACTTTGTAAAATATCGAGATCAAGGAATTTTCCCTCATCATCAAAAACAACTCTCGCAATGACTTGATAGGTTCCTGGAGGAACTTTGATATTTCCTCTCAGGCGGCTGACTTCGCTTTTCCAGGTGGGGCCAATGACTTGGCTCATTCGAGAGTAAAAAGAATAGTATTGTGATCTTTCAGTATTTAATAAATTTTCTGATCCAAGAGCAAGATCTTTGTCAATGAGCCATTGTTCAGCAGATCTCGTTCCTCCAGTCTGTTTTGAGGGGGTTTTTCTTTTTTGAGTAGAGGTCGTGTTTGGAGAAGGAGATAAATCGATCGGGACTCCAAGAGATTTGAGTTGAGGTATCTCTTCATCCATATTTGAGTTTCCTTCTTTTGGAATGACGTCTCCGTATTTTGCTCTCGTTTCTTTTTCAACAGTTTGATTTGTTTTTGATAAAAACTTAGCATTTTTAGGACGAGTTGACTCTTTTTTGGGATTTTGAAGAACAAATTTTTGTTTCCATTTTTTTTTAATTTCTTTGAGTTGATTTGGATCAATTTGTGAAATGGGCATTGACGGAGGAAGAGAAGAAGAACTCAGAAAATCGTCCCATGGAATAGAAAAAAATAAAAAATGGAGAAGCAAAGTGAGAGTGACAATGATCAGCCATTTTTTTAAAGATCGATTTGGAAGGGCTTCTTCGAGAATCATAACTTTTGAGCAGTAAATAAAAGAGAAGAACAAATTTGGGGAAGAAAATAATCAATTCCAGGAATAAGATCAATTCCCGCGGCTGGGCTTAATCTGAAGTGTGATTTTTCTAAAGCGGTTTTCCACCCTCCGTAAGTACGATTCCATTCTCGTTGTTTGTTTTTATTTAAATGGCGTTGAATTTGAAACCCTAAGGCCCATGGGTTTTCTTCGTTAATCAGCAAAAAACTACCGGATTTCATCCAGTGAAAAAGTCGATTTAAAAATTGATCAATTGAATGTAGGTTTTTGAGTGTGTTTTCCATGACGATTACGTCGGGAAGTCCTTCAAGTTGAATTTCGACTTTTCTTTCCCAGTAGGGAGCATTGGCTAGGTCCGAGTGAATAAAGTGTAAGGGAGTGAGCGTCGGCAATCTTTTTTTTAGTTCGCTCGCTTGTTTGATTTTTTCTCGGTTTGAATCAAGTCCGACCGTTGGAAATCCAAGTCCTGCAATCGCGCGACTTGTAATTCCTTCTCGACAAGAAAAGTCCAGTACTTTAATCGGGCGGGAGAGATAGTCTCTTTCATGAAGCAAAGCGCTAAGGATACGCTTGAGTCTTTTTTGATGAAAAGAAGACTTTGTCATTTTGATAAAAGAAAAAATATCTTCCATTTCGCGTTTAGGTTCTTTGTTTTCTTTTTGAATTGGATAAGCTGCGTTAAATATTTGTTTTAACTCGTTTTTGATCTGTGAGCGACGAAGGCTTGATCGAAGAGGAATCGGTAAGTTTTTAGAGTCATTTGAAAGATCCATTTGGGGGCCATTATGACATAAATATTTAGATTTTTTGGGAAAAATACCGAAAAGAGTGCTGGAGGAGTTCGTGAGTACGGATACTAAAGCATCTGAAAAATCTAAATCCGAAAACACGGAAAAGCTGGATACGAATAAAGTTCCTGTCTTTATTCTCGAGTCTGGATTTAAAGGGGCGGAGTCTCTCGTTAAGCAGTTTGAAGGAGATGAGCACGTTAAGATTTATCAAAATGTAAAGCTTCAGTCACTTGCTCCTGTGATTCGAAAATTAGGAGGAGGGTTGATTGTTGGCTCTCTTCATAAAAAAGAAGAAGCAATTCATTGTCTTAATATTTTAAAATCAAATAAGAAATTAAAAAAACTAAGAAAAATAGATGCACTATTTATCACTTCAAAAGAAGTCGAATTTTTAACTCATCACTTTAATCGATTGGGAGTACGTGAAATTTTACCTGAAGGAAGTCCTGAAAAATCAGTTCAGTTCAAACTTCGAAGAATGATCCAACAATTAAAACCTTTATTTAAACAAAAAGGAGATAAAAAAGAAAAAGAGGATGGATTAAAAAATGGCAAAGGATTAGGAAAAGGAAAAAAAGATCTATCTAAAGAAGTAGAATATGTTTCAGCTATGAAAATTCGAAGTGATTATTGGCTTCTCAAAGGCGGTGGAGCAAAGATGATCATGGGAAGGTGGATGGTCAACTTGGTTGGGCCAGGGCCATTGACTGGAAAGTGGGTTCAGTCAGAAACTGAAAAAAATAAAAAGGGAGAGCCGCTATGGGAGTGGATCCTGGATGAAGATCTTGGAAAATCGTTTAACCTTGAGCCTGGGACTTGGTTTTTTGATGGAAGGAGACCTGAGTTTAAACAAGGACAATGGGTTTTTGTGAGTAATACCCCTCGTTTATTTTTTAAGAGAGAAGAAAAAGTCATTGGTGTCAAAGTACTTGCTCGTGAAGAAAAAGGGCTTGCAATAGCAAATGACTCTATGTCCGGAAAAATGCTCTTAAGAGAAGTTATAAAAAGTCACAGTCTTTCAAAAAAATTAAAAACGAGTGATGATAAAAAAGAAAAAAAAGAAGATGAAAACGAAAACTCTAAAGGTGAAGAAAAAAGTGGGAACTATTCTAAGGGAGTCTTTAATGATAAGACCTCAAATACAACCGAAGTTGATGAGTTTGATATTCTTTGTAAAATTGGACAGGGAGTTCCTGTAGGAAACGAAATTTTTCATAAGCTCTCAGAGCATCTTCAGGATAGATTTAGGAGACAAAGAAAGTATACCACAAAGCCTGCAGATTTTTACGAATCAGAATTTAAAGAAGAAATTGAAACCTATTCTCCCACTCCCGAAGAAAAAATGCCTCGATTTTGGATTGATAAAAAAGCTTTTGGGGAAGGTGAGGGAGCTTGGGAAAGAATGGCTCCTGATTCAGAATCAAAAAGATCCTGGTTTTTATATATTAATGAGAACCAGTTGAGTGAAGAAGAATCTTCTTTTCAAAATTGGGACGTTTACTGGATTTTTTGTGGTGAAGAAGATCCGATCGTCTCAAAAGATAATTCTTTATGGGGGTTTAATGAAGAAAAAGCAGGAGGATTTCTTTCCTTTCATCAGTTACCAAAAAGTCTCAAAAATGCGCTTCTTGAAATGACTGAAAACGAGGTAAAAAGTCTATCTCAAAAGGTAAAAGATGAAGTTCAAGAAGAAGAAAAAAGAAAACTGAGTCAGGAAAGTAAAGAAAGTAAAGAGTTTGAATATAGGCAACAAAAAGATTCTGATGAATCTAAAGAACTTGAGTACATTGATAAAAAAGATGCGAATGAAAAAGAACTCGAATATAGAGAAAAGAAAGAAGAAGAAGACGACGAATTAGAATATCATGACAAGAAAGACTCAGATAGTAACAATAAAGAATATGTAGACAAAAAAGAAAAAGATGACAGTGAACCACTAAGTTTCGAGAAAAAGCAAGAAGAAGGAAGCTTTGAGGAGTCTAATCAATCAAAAAGTGAAACTAATCATTCTGAAAACGATCAAAATCAAAATAATTTAAGTTTTGAAAATGAAGATCAATCTAAAAATAATGAAAAGAGCAATGCTAATGAGAGTGATATTTTAAATTTAGATTCTTCTGAAAAAACATCCGAAATACAAAATGATTTAAATGAAGTTCAATTTTCTGAAGCTGAATCTAAAAATGCAACTGAGAATACTTCAGATTATCTTTTGGAAAAAGAACCAGAAAAAGAAGGCACGGTGCTTGATGGAACGTTTTCTAAAGATCAGGAGCGTGAATCTGAAGATTATAAAGATGAAAATAAAAATGAATCTAAAGAATTAAATGGTGAGTTTTCAGAAGAAAATTCTAAAGAATTAAATTACACGGACTCTGAAGAAAAAGATAAATTTGAAAACAGAGAAGTTTTTCAAAAAAAATGCACCGATTTAGGGGAAACAAGAGGAATTTGGAAAACAGGAGATTCTTCTGAATTTGGAATTTATTATGGGTGGATTAATGAACCACTGACTGACGGAGCATATGCTTCTGTTGAAGCTGTCCCTGCATTTTGGGTCTATGATGGAAAAGATGCTCCTTTTTTAAGTGTTCATCAAAAAAATGAGTATTGGAATTTTTACGATAGAGATCCTATTCGTTTCAATAGTTTTGAAGATTTACCTTCTAAAATGAAAGATTTTTTCAGATTTGAGTTTGGAAGAAAAGATTTATCTGTCGCCGCTGCTCAAAAAGAAACGTCTCAATTAGATATAGACCTTTCCAAAGAAAAGAAAAATCAAGAGAATGACTTTAAGAATACCTTTGAGAAAACTAAAAGTGAATTAACATCTCGACTCGGAGACATCGCTCCAGGTGTACAAAAAGCAATTGACGAGGCAGAAGAAAAAATAGAAACAGTTCAAAAAGAAAACGATCTTGAGTCTGACCAAAAGAAGGAATCGAAGAAAACTCGTCCTGCCTCTCCAGACAAACCAGCTTATGGATCTCTTTCAATTGCATTTTTAGTTTCAGAATTAATGCTCAAAAGAGGAGTTGAGCCTGGTTATATCTTTCATAAGTATTGTGAATATCTATCTATTGCATTGGGAAAGCTAGATGTAGAAACTTGGTGTTTAGTTGATAATAATTGGAATTTGATGGGAAGTTCTAAAGAAGAAGGAGACGCTATCGAACTTCCAGAGTTTTCACAGCTTAGCTTGAAGAATCCTTATGTGCTCTCTTCTGGTGAAAATCCTTATTTAGTTTTATCTATTTTTTCAAAAGAGGTTCTTAAGGGTGGGGTAGTGATTCGAGGAGAAGGAGTAGAGAAGATTAATACAGAGTATGGATTAGATTGTGCTTCAATGCTTGAAGGAATTACTTTATCTTCAAAAACAAAAAAAGTAGCTTAAGAGGCTTTTTCTTCCAAATCTTTATTTATAATATCCTGAGCTTGTTTTCCGACCATAATTGCAGCACTTTCAATTTCTTCTTCGTTAGCCATATTTTTTGTCCATCTTCGGACTTCTGAGAATATTTCCGGATTGAAGTTTTCTGGAAAACTTCTATCTTTTTCCATTTCATCAATAATGGAAAAAGTTTCTTCAATAGTTTTTGGTGTTCCATCGTAATATCCACTGCAAATTTCATCCATAAGGTTAGCCATGTTAACGAGTTGCGCGAGATCGTCCAATTGAAAACCCTGGATTTGATTAGGATAGCCTGTACCGTCAAATTTTTCATGATGCTGCAGGATCATTGTTTCGAGTGCACTGTCTATTTTGATGGGTGAGTTTTTAAGTATTTCAAGAGTATGAGTAACGTGTTGAGTGATTTTATTTTTTGTTTGTAGATCTGAATCCTTCATGGAAGGTTCAAATAAATCTAGATTCATTTTGACTACACCGATATCGTGTAAGAGTCCTGCAGTTGCAATATTGGTTATTGTTTCTTTCTCTATTTTTCCAAAAGCAAGAGCAAAGATGACTCCGTAAGTAGAGGTGTTGATTGCATGTTCGAGCTCTGGATCTGTTTCTCCCATTTCCCAAATTTCTTTAATAATGTGGTTCATATCTGAGCTAATATTTTCTAGTATTTCTTTAACGAATTGTTTTGCATACTTTCTTTGTTCTTTTTCGTTTTCACCCTGGTCTTCATTCATGATTTTATTTAAAACGCTTTTAGCGAGTTCTGAGGTGACTTCTTTTTTTTCTTCTTCTGGAACTTCTTCTGAGTTGAGGACTTCGATAGTAATTGCAGCTTCAGGTATTTCGGGTGGGGGCGGTTCCTCAGGCTCTGGAATTGATGGCTCTGCTATTTCAGGTTCAGGCTCTAGAGTTGCTTCTTGAGGCTCTTTAAGAGGTTCATTTTTAGAGACAGCTTCTTCTTTATTTTCCTCTTCTTCAGGTAAAAGGTACTTTTTAAAGGCTTCGTTTTCTGAATGGTGTATCCAAAGATGAATGAGTTTTTTTTTACCGTATTTTTTAAAAAAAGATTCATCTAAAATTGACCCATTCTTCTTAAAAAGAATCACATGGTTATTCATGATGAAAACAATATAGAGAGAGAAAGTGATTTCTTTATTTATCATCAATTGTTCGAAGTCTATTTTTATGTAGTCTTCTACGGATTGACTGATAGAGCTCATTCACCGCTCGCCTTTTTTAGGGATTTAAAGGACAATACTATTTTTGAAAGTTTTTCAAACCAGTTTTGCATTTCTTTTTTATGATTTTTTATTTCTTTTTCAAGTCTTTTAAATTCTAGAGAAGAAGGAGTGTTTTGAATGCTTTTAAACTGATTTAAAAGTTCTAAATATTGATATCTACTTTCATTAAGTTTTTCTTCGAATTGATCTAGTAGGTCAATTCCTGTGAGTGGAGAGAATTGAAAGTTTGTGCCGATTCCACCTGATTTAAGTTCTTGTATTAGTTTTTTTTGTTGAGCAACTTCGTTTTTAAGTAAATTTAGTGTTTTTATTATTTCTGGATCAGGTAATTTTTTTTGATTAGGGTTTTCTTTTGGTTTTAGAGTTTCATTTTCGATAACAATATATTTTTTATTTGTTTTTTCCGGAGAGTAAGTTTCAGTTACTCTTCTTCCGTCAAGAGCATCAACCCATAAAGTTTTTATTTTAGATTGGGTCGATCTGTTCTTTTTTATAAGATAGTGACCAAAACAAAATTCATAGTTTTTACTATCGGCGATTTGAATAATCTTTGCCCAATCAGAATATCGTTGAAGAGATGAAAGTGCTGGGCTTTTTGATTCATAAGAAAACCATAGGTGAGGTATGATGTCTTTTGGTGTTTTCCAAGAGTTTTGAGTGAAACATGCTCGAAATGCAATGGATTCGGAGTCCGCAACTGCTTGAATAGCAGCTCTTTTTTCAGATGTTGATTGTCCAAAGTTCATTTTATTAAAAATCATTTCTTTAACTGATTCTAGACAGATACGAATATCAAGATCCTGATCTTTCCATTGGTCATTATCCCAAAAGTCTTTCTCTCGAATGGATTGATAAAAAAGATCAATATCAGAAGAACTGAATATATCTTTATGAAAGATTGTTCCTTTAGGATACATTGGAATCAGACCGCTTTTTAAATCTTCATGAGAAAGAAGCTTGATCCATTTTAAAGTGTGTTGTCGATAATCAGGTGAAAAATTTAAAAATAAAGAACGAGGATAATGCATTTCGAATTTAAATTGTGAATCGTTAAAAGGCTGAAACGTATATCCAGCGACTAAAGGACCTTGAGTTCTGTTGACTCCCCAGAAACCCTCAACTCTTTTGTACTCACAGTAAAGTTTTACTGGCAGGAGAGTAAGAGAAAATTTCTCTGACTGGAGAATCTTGATAATTTCATCTTCGTTTTTAACTTCAGGTTTAAAGAAAATTTTGTGAGTTTTATCGAGAGTTTGAGACATTGCTCTGAGGGCGTGCTGTTGCTCGCGACTTAAGTCTCCATCATTAATCCATAGGATTTTTGATTTGTGTGCTACCTCATTCAAGATCGAATTCTCCTTAAAAAGCCTGTCATCACCTTATCGGAATATTTTCTATGATTTTAAGGTAAATGACTGTTTTATAAGCTATGATAGTGAAGGATGGTGCCTTATCTCTCTAAGATTTTAGGTAAAATGGGGTCTATGCGTGTAAGAATATTGACGCTTGTGATCTCTATTGTAGTTGTCGTGCTGTTTAGCTCAGTGACCAGTCTATTAAAGATTTCCAAAGTAAGCTTAGAGTTAAAAAACGCAAATAAATTGACGTTTCCTTTAGCTCGTCTTTTAGGGCAGTTAGAGAGTGATTCTGAGATATTGAAAATGGAATTAGAAAGAGGACTTTCTTATGAGTATTGGGATGACTTGCACTGGATTCCTCAACCAGTACCCGTTTGGATGGTAGAACTCATCGAAAACGAAATGAAAGTCATTCATGAAAAAATTCAATTACAGACTTCTGAAGATTCTTTTAAAACCCAGTTATGGACAGATTGGTTTTTAGAAACGCAGCAGTCGTTTCAGAGTCTCATTCAATCCCACTCTGCATTATTTCAAAAGGTGAAGTTAAAGGACTGGAGTGGTGCAAAAAAAGTGTATCCTCATTGGTCTGCTGCTTTAGGTGAATGGACTCGGCAAGTGAATTGGGGAGCTCAGAGGTCAACATCTCAGGTGCGTTCAGTGGTTCGGGAATCAGATACACACGTGAGCGATCTTCGTTCTAACTTAAGAGCTCTGTTGATTTCTTTAATTTTGTTATCGATTTTACTCTTATGGTTTAGCGATCGAACACTGAGACCATTAGCTCAAATGAGTTTAATGGTTAAAAAATTTACTGAACGAGGAATTGAAAAAACTGACCGTTTCGAACTCCCTGAATATAAAGTCGGTTCTAGTGATGAAGTCTCTGATTTAATGCGTGAATTTAGAAAAATGGCTTTATCAATTATCGAGAGAGAAAAAATTGTAGTTACACAAAAAGAACGCTTAGCAACTCAAAATGATCTTCTCAATAAAATGGGGACTTTAAATAAAACCATCTTAGAGAGTGTAGAATCAGGCCTTATTTCGTTTGATTCAAATGGAAATGTTCTTTCCTTTAATCCCGCTGCTGAAAAAATTTTTCCATCCCTTATTGATGGTGGTGATTTTCTTGAGTATCTTTATGCGAACAAACCATTTTGGGTTCCGAACTTTGAATCGCTGATGACTCCAGTGAGACTGGGGCCGCAGAACTGCTTTGAAGGAGTTTGGGATATTCGATGGATTCCACTAAAGAGAGACGGCGTTTCAGAGATTTCAGGGGTTCTTCTTATTCTAACAAATTTAACCGAGTTAGTGGCTTTAGAGTCCAAGTTAAAAGAAGCAGAGCATTTAGCTGCTGTAGGACGAATGTCTGCACAGATTGCACATGATATCAGAAACCCTTTACAGTCCATTTCACTCGAAGCGGAATTTTCTCTAGACCAAGTAAAAGATGGAGATCAAACAGATTTAGTGGAATCAATTCGTTCGATACAGGAATCGACAGAACGTTTAGAAAGAATGACTCGAAACTATTTAAGGTTATCTAAACCGAACCAAATTAAAAAAGAACGATTAGACCTGAGAGAGTCATTAGAGTCAGTCTTAGCTTTGTTTTCTCCTGAGTTGAAAAATAAAGGAATTGAAATTCAATGGAGGTATGACTCAGGGCTGGATCCTATAGTCGCTGCTGATTCATCTTTATTCGAGCAGGTGCTTTCAAATTTATTAAATAATTCAATTCAGGCATTAGAAGTGTCAGAGCAGAAAAGAATTTCTTTTCATCTTTTTTCCGTAGAAACAGGAATGACGGTGATTCGAATTGAAGATAGTGGCCCAGGAATTTCAGAATCGCTTCAAAATGTAATCTTTCAACCGTTTGTTACCAATAAAGCAGGAGGAACAGGGCTTGGATTATCTTTCGTTAAAAAAATGATGCTGGAAATGGGAGGGTCGGTTGAGTGGGTTGAATCGACTCAAGGAGCTATTTTTGAGTTACGATTACCTCAAATGGATATGGAGGTTTTATCTAAAAATGAAGTACAAAATTTTATTAGTTGAAGATGATATGAGTTCGAGAAGTTCTTTGGAACGGTTTCTATTTCGAGAAGGATACGAAGTGGTCTCTTGTGCAGATGGAGAGGAAGCGTTAAGTTTTTTACGGTCTTCACGTTTTGATTTAGTGGTTTCGGACATTCGAATGCCTACCATGAATGGAATGGAGCTTTTTAAAGCGATTCAATCTTTAGGAATGAAGATTCCAATGATTTTAATGACGGCTCATGCTCAAGTCGATGATGCTGTTTATGCTTTAAAAAAGGGAGCAGTAGACTTTTTAATTAAACCTTTTAAGAGAAAAGATTTACTGAGCGCAATACAAAAAACGGTAGTTTCTGTATCTTTTTCCAGAGAAGAATTTAATTTTGAAGAGTATATTGCTGAGTCTGTTGTCATGAAAAACTTACTTCAAAAAGGAATTAAAGTAGCTCCTACGAACGCTCATGTGTTGATTCATGGAGAAAGTGGAACGGGAAAAGAGTTTTTGAGTCATTTTATTCATAAAAACAGTACTCGTTCAGCAGGTCCCTTTATTTCCATTAATTGTAGTTCGATTCCTGAGAATTTGATCGAATCAGAATTATTTGGATATGTAAAAGGAGCATTTACAGGAGCAGAAAAAACTCGTGAGGGATTATTTCAAGTTGCTGACGGGGGAACATTATTTTTGGATGAAGTGGGGGATATGCCACTCAATGTACAAGTAAAACTATTGAGAGCCATTCAAGAAGGAGAAGTGAGAAAAGTAGGGTCGACAGAAATAGAAAAAGTAGATGTACGTATCGTTTCTGCAACTCATCAAAACTTAAGTGAACGAGTTAGTCAAAACCTTTTTAGAAGGGACTTGATGTATCGATTGGAGGTCGTTCAACTGAACGTTCCTCCTCTTCGTGATCGCAAAGAAGACTTACCAGCTTTAATTCAATTCTTTATTGAAAAGCACTGTAAAAAACATCAAAAAGAAATCACAAAAATAGATTCTGAGGTTTTAATTGCTTTTGCTCACTATTCCTGGCCAGGAAATATTAGAGAGCTTTCTAATGTAATTGAAAGAGGAGTGATTTTAAGTGATCAAACTATTGATTTATCGAGTTTACCTTATGAGATACAAGGAGCTCTAGATAATGAATCTCTTCGTTCTAAAGTTGAAATTCCGCTTGGAACTCCTCTAAAAGAAGTGGAAGAACTTCTTATCCAGAAGACACTAGAGATGACTGATGGAGATAAAGAAGTCACCGCAAGACTTTTAGGAATTAATTCTAGAACAATTTATAGACGATTAGAAAAACAAAAAGAACTTTCTTCTAAAAATTAAAAGAAGGAAGAGTCTCTGTTAGGTGTTTCGTCTTTTTCTTTAAAGACCAATGAAGGTGGCAGTATTGAGGGTATCCTGTTTCTTGAGTTCGATCTAAGGGTTTATAGTCAATAACAATTTGAGTATTGAGTGCATACGCGAAGCCACGAGTCCAATGACAGTGAAGATCACATAACTCATCTGCTACAGGTCTTACTTCATAATAGGGAATTTGATGGGGGCAGTGAAGTAATTCAAGCTGGAGTTCGTTTTCAATCACTCTTTTGATGAGATATCCCTTTTTTTTAGGTGCTCCAGATAAAGGACCTTCCTGAAAAGTCAGAAGGATCCCTCTAAGATTTTTTTTTAGTTCGTCATCCGCTTCACCCCAAAGGTCATGAGCTGATTGCCTTCCCGCTTTCCAGGAAGCCTGTTCCAAAATATTCCTGACAGCGTCTTTCTCTTTTTGAGGGGTTCTTTCTAAAAGGTTCATGTAAGTCCAAGACTGAATAATCCATACCGTATGGTCAAGCTGTGCAAGAAGTTCAGATGGATCTTTGTCGTTGAGAAAAATTTTAAGGTCCGGTTTTACAGATCTCAAAGTAATGTGTTCAAGGATCTCGATCATGTCATGGAGCTGCGGGGCAGTTACTCGTTTGATTTGATGAGCTCTTCCTTTTGGGTCAATATGTAGAGCCTCTAGCCAACGATTGGTGAGTGTGTGAAGTTCAAGAAGGTTTCGATACCATTGATAGTGATAATGACTTCCTCTTCTTTGGTTCCAGGGTTGTTCTCTCATCAGTTTCACATATTATCATAAAAGACCGAAGGCAGAGACTCTTTTTAAAGAGTCTCTGCCTTGAAAAAGGTAGGATACAGGTTCTGATCCATCAAAAGAACCTGAGGCAGGGGGAAAGACGAAGTAAGATTCAGTTCTTACTTGTAAGATACATCGAGATGCCGTAAAGCGAATTACTGCAAGACGATGAGTTTCCGGAAAATCCACAGTCTTTAAATTCAACTAAGGATTGTGATGGATCAATGTAAACATTATTTTGTGCAGGAGAACCATATTGGCTATTGGATTGAACTACTGCAAGTCTCATTCGGATAATGGTATCGACATTGTCGGTGAGGACAGCCATTGATCCAAATTGATTCATAGAAATTAAACTGGTATCAAAAACATATTGGCACACGGTATTATAGTACGCGTCATAGGTACATTGAATGACATTCGAGAGACTCGAATTTAAAGCAATATATCCGCTCGCCGACGCGTTTGTTAAAGCACCGCTAGATTGAAATTGAAATGATGCGGCATAGTTATTTAAAGGTGATATAACAATTGAAAAACTCTGAGATTGACCATCTTTATAAAGAGCTCCTTGATAAGTTCCATAGAGAACGGAGTAGGACTGCTGAGCTTGGTTACTCGATTGCGGACCTACATAATTATTTCCTTGTGGGAATTGATCATATCCCTGTGTATTTTGATTTCTTGTATTTTCAGGTGCGCATGCGCCAAGAATCATTAGGGTAAGGACAATAATACTTTTTAAACTCTTTGATTTAACACTCATCACTACTTCCACTCAAAGTCACTTCCTGCATAAGCCATGCAATCGATCTTAATTAATGCGAAAGGGGTGCCAAAAATGACACAGGTAAAAATATTAAAAAAACAATGAGTTAAGTAAAAATAAGTTTTTTAAAATAAAAACCTTATTTACACCTGATCAATAAATGGACAGTCTAATAAGAATCCTTCAAGTGAGTTTTTTCTCGCAAGTTGATGACTATGCGATCGTAAAATCTCATGAGCGGTAGTTTGAATCATTTCTAAGTGTCGAGGAACTTGGATATACTGAGTCAGTTCATTCCAGGTCGGATGTCCAATGCCTTCGAGTTGATCCCATAAAATATCAATCAAATGAGAAGGACCATGAACAATGACTTGATGACCTGCTTCTGTCCAAAAGCGAGCAGAGTGCCCATCGGAGGATTTTTGAAAACTTTGTATGGCTACATGAGGAGGGAGCGAACCTTGTAGTCTGAGTTCGGAATGTAAACTAAATCCTATTTTTTCAGATTGAGGAATTACTTTCATGAGCTCTCGCCAAGAAATTTGAGAATCGTTTTTTACTAAACGAAAAAGCCTGTTTTGTTCGGTTTGAAGTAATTTTAAATTCTTTGTTGCTGCAATAAAAAGAAGAGCTACGAGTTTTGATTTTTCTGGAGTCGTAGGTCTTTGACTGAGTAACTCTAAGACTTCTTCTGGGGATTCTTGTAGAAGTTCTTTGAGGTTTTCGTCTTTTTCCGATGAATAAGAAAGCTTTCCTTGAATTCCAAGAATTAAACTTTTAGGAACGGGGAGGTATTTGAAATGAGATTCATTTAAAATCCATCGTCCATTTTTTCTTTCTGTTTCAAAGTCCATCCACTGTAAAATACAATTGGATTGAATATAAGCACACAGCGGTCCGACCCATTCTTGAGAAGGAGCAACAACCATAAAGCCTCTTTCTTGCGAAGGAAAACTTTTTCCTGGTTCTGCCTCATCAAAGGGAATAGTTTTTAGTTTTCGACCTTGACTATAATCTGGAAAAATCCAAGCACCATGGAGGTATCCGTGATTCTCAATTTTGTGATTGAGTGGAATTTGTCGGATCATTGCAAATTGCCCTAGAGGAGAGGAGTTTGCTTTTAGTGTTTCTATTTTTTGAAGATCTCCAGCTGAGTTTTCATGAGGCCAATGTTCAATCCATTCATTTTGAGCAGTCGGGCTTAAGTATTTATGGATTTTCCAAGAATGATTTTCTGCTTTGTCTCCTTCTAAAGAGCAATAAAATAAATCTTCGAGAAAGGGTTGATATTCACTAATTTTAGAGACTCTTCCTCTTGCTTTGATACAAATTGGACGGTGTGATTTCCTTGATTCTGAGTGCGGATCTCTTTGAAACAAATAAATATAAGTTGGAAAAGGATATTGATTGCCATGAATTTCATATTTGATTTCAGACAAATCCCACTCTACAAGAAGTCGATTTTTTTCAAAAAGAAATTTTAGAGCTGCAGTTCCTTCGTTTGGTTTAATTCTTTCTTCTCTGCACCACCAAAAAAGACCATCTGGACGAAGTTTAGTTGAAGATACACACGCTTGAAGGTGACCTAATGTCGTTCCTGGTCCTTTTAAGGAATTAAAGTAGGGAAAATTTTCCAATTGCTGTTTGAATAGTTGTCCTTCAATGGTTCTCGTACTTGGCCTTAAAGGCTGGTTTTCTTCTACAATACAGAGATCTACAGCTTCGATTTCACTTAGTTGTGAAAGAAGAGATCTTCTTGTGTTAGACCAGCTCAGTGCCAACTGTTCACGGGGATGAACTTCTAGTCCAGTGCCTTGAAGCCAAAGGGGAGGAGTTTGTGGTCCTTTCCAGAGCATACTCATTTCACAAACCAGTAATGAAAATGGATCTGCTTCGAGTCCTGTCCACGTAACTGATTTAGGACCATAGCGAACCCAGTCTCCTTCTTTTAAAGTGGGACTAAAAACAAGTTTTTTTCTAGGGATAGGTTGATTGTAATCAATTTCTGAAATGAACCCGTAATTACGAGATTGTTCCCATAGAGATTGATAGAACAATGGAGAGTAATGACGCTTTTTATTTCCTTGGTTCAGTGGCTTCAATGTTTCTTGAATCAGTTCACTGATAAACTGAGGAGATGCATTTTCTAAATTCCAATCATAGATGTGACTCCAAATGAGGTCTTGAATTTGAGAGGAAGGAAGATACCAAGAGTAAAGGTTTTGAGAAATCATCCTCCAAGAATCTCTTTGCGAAGGAGTATGGTTTCTCAGTTCTTTTGAGAGGGCCCAGTTTAAATGAGTAAGATCATGTTTAGACCATTTTCGAATTCCTTGATCATTCCAGGATTTCAGTAAAATAGCTTGTGCAATACAGATTAAAGCCACTTCTTCGAGATAAAATTGAAGGGCCTTTTCGTAAAACGGACTTCTTGGAGGAGAAAGAATCTTTTGTAAAGAATCGTCTGGTCCAAACTGGACTTGAGAATGTGCAGAAGGACCCAGGTTTTGTTGACCTCTCCACTGAATGTGTTTTGCTAACGCTTTTCTACGGCTTGGGTTTAATGAGAGAAGTTGTTTGAGATTAAAGCTCAATTCGTGGGTCATTTCTCTGACGAGATAGACGACCATTGGAATATAGCGAGATGGGTCTGCTTCCATTGCTAAAGGTGCAGGAGGAGTTTTTCTTTTCTCTGGAGAAGAAGGCAAAGAAGTGCGTAGCCCTGGGCGAGGGCTCACATTCCTTTCGTCAGAGGGAGACTCTACGATAGGCTTCATCAAAAAAGACTGAAGGTTCTCTCTTATATTTTTCATGGGTCCATCCAGCCAAAGGGTTTACCATAAATTCGGCGCGTCATTCTAAGCCAAAACTGTCATCTTTATCCTGATTCATTCACTTTTAGTTTATCTGTAAGTTTTTTCTCAGTTTTATTTTTCTAATAGCCGAGGAGAGAAGAGACTTAGGGAGATCTTTTATGAGCACTAATCCTCAGACTGTTGAAAATGACGAATTTAATGATCTAATAAATGAAATCGAAGGCCTTCAAAAAGAACTGCAAGATCCTGAAAATGCAGCAGAAACTCCAAGTGAAGCAGCGGCTCCAGAGACGACTGATGAAACTTCTCATTTAAGTGTGGTACCTGACGAACCTTCTACGGATGCGGATAGTCTTGATTTTGGAGAAGATTCAGAAATCGCAGATCTTGCTGACGCTGCGCCTTCTGGAATCGATGACTTTAGAGAAGGTTCTAACGAAGGAAGTTTGGATGATTTGGGGGATGTCGGAGAAGAGGCTCCTGCTGAAGGCAGTCTTCTTGCTGAGGAAGCTTCTGCAGAAGAATTTCCATCTGATGAAGAAATTCTAGATTCACCAAAACAACAAGCAGGGGCTGTCGTTGAAGAGGAGTCGTCTGACACAGATATTACTTCAGAAGAAGTTCATGTGACTGATGAAGATGAGCTTGAAGCAGCAATGAATTCCGATGAGAGTGAAGATGATTTTAACGATCAAGAAACCTTAATGAATGAGCAGGATTCTATGTCTATTTCTGAAAACCAAAAAAGTGATGTGTTCTTAAAACTGACTGGTGAAGTTGGAATGAAAATTGAGTATGAATATCAAGGAGAAACGGTTTTTGTTGAATTCGGAGACCGTTTTGTTCAGGTTCAATTTTCTGATGGAACCGAGTTTAAATTACCCGTTCGCAAATCGATCGCAGCATAGTATGCATCCAGAGTGATTCGAATAACTGGAGGGGAATGGAAGAACCATTCCTTACTCACACCTCATCATCGTAAAACAAGGCCTACTCATGCACGACTGAGAGAGGCCCTTTTTCATTCCGTTCTTGCTTGGATTCCGGAGGCTCGAGTTCTTGATCTTTTTGCAGGTTCTGGTGCCTTAGGGTTTGAAGCACTTTCTCGAGGTGCGGCTCATGTCGATTTCGTTGAGGTTTCTCAATCTGCTTGTGACATTATAAAAAAAAATATTAGACAATTTAATGTACAGTCAAAAGTCAGGGTTTTTTGTTCTGATTTTGAGAAATGGTCATTTCAGTCTTTTGAAAATAAATATGATTTAGTTTTAGCTGATCCACCTTATTCTCAAGGATTTGAAAAAAAATTGATTCATAAAATTGAATGGCAAAATCTTTTAAATGATGAAGGCCTTTTTTGTTTGGAGTCTGCAAAAAGAGATGGTGTTTGGGAGGCTTCTGAATTCCTTGTGAAAATACGTGAAAAAACATATGGTGATAGCCAGTTAACGACATTTCAAAAAAGAGAAAACCAGACTTCGGAGGTGTCATGAAAAGAGCAATTTACCCAGGGTCATTTGATCCATGGACAAACGGACACCTAGATATATTGAGAAGAGCTCTGAGTGTTTTTGATGAAGTGATTATCGTTGTTGCAGGTACAAATAGAAAAAATCCTCTTTTTTCTCCAGAGGAGCGAGTTTCGATTATTTCAGATGTGGTAAAAGCTGAAGGCCTTGAACGAGTTCAGGTTGATTATTGGTCCGGGTTAATCATGGATTATGCGAAAAAACATGAAGCTCAATGTGTCGTTCGAGGGTTAAGGGCTGCTTCAGATTTTGAATATGAATTTATGATGGCAAGTATGAATAAAGAAATTCTTTCAGAGATCGAGACCGTTTTTATGATGACTTCTAAAAATTTATTTTTTGTAAGTTCAAGCATGGTGAAAGAACTGTATCGTTATGGTGGAAAGATTGATTCATATGTGCCAAAGGTAGTAGTTCAATATTTAAAATCTAAAATTGAAAGTAAATCAAAGGAAGACTAATGCCAAAGCTAGGAAATCGATTAGATGTAATCTCAGAAAGTGTAACTTTAAAGTTAAATTCTTTAGTGAAAAAGATGAAGGCTTCTGGTGAGGACGTTATTAATTTAACAGCTGGAGAGCCTGATTTTTTAGTTCATCCATCATTAAATGAAAAAATTAAAGAAGCTTTATCTGCTGGAAAATCAAAATACACTCCCGTTCCGGGAGAAACAGAAGTCAGAGAAGCGATTGCTTTAAAAACGAATCAGCAACAACTTGATTTAAAAAAACCATGGAAAGCAGAAAACGTTATTGTTTCTAATGGAGGAAAGCATTCTTTGTATCAGGTTTTTCAAGCGATTTTAAATCCTGGTGATGAAGTCGTTATGATGAGTCCCTATTGGTTAAGTTACCCAGAGATGGTTAAACTCGGAGAAGGGACCCCTGTGATTGTAGAAACAAAACCATCGGATCAGTTTGTTGCAACTCCTGAAGCTCTAGAAGCAGCTCTGAGTCCTCGAACGAAAGCTGTGATTTTGAATTCTCCTTCAAACCCGAGTGGTGCTGTCTATACGAAATCTCAATTCAAACAGCTTGCAGCTGTTCTTGAAAGATTTCCCGATGTTTGGGTGATCAGTGATGAAATATACGACCAAATTGTCTTTAATGATGAAGGATTTTGTTCTTTTTTATCTGCAGTTCCAGAGTTTCAAGAACGAACTATTACAGTCAATGGAATGTCAAAAAGTTGCGCTATGACTGGATGGAGAGTGGGGTGGACTGTGGGGCCGGTTGAGCTTATTGGAGCCTTAACTCGACTCCAAGGGCAGAGTACGTCAGGAATTAATGCGCTTGCACAGGCAGCCACTTTGGCAGGATTGGCTTTACCCCAGGAATATTTTTCCCAGTTAAAAAATACCTATCAAAAACGTCGAGACTTGATGTTGGAATGTTTGGAAAAAAGCGGCAAAATAGAGAGAGTAGTTCCGCAAGGTGCATTTTATGCTTTTGTGGGAATTCAATCGGTACTTGGCTCTCAGGAGACTGCCGTTGATTTTGCAGAAAACCTTTTGAAGGAACAAAAGGTTGCAGTGGTTCCCGGGGATCCTTTTGGTGCTCCCCACTTTGTTCGGTTGAGTTTTGCTACCGACGAAGGTTCGATCCAGGAAGGATGTCGCAGAATTGTTTCATATATGGAAAATAAAAAGAACAGTTAAGTTTCTACTTCTATTGGTGTTGAGCAGTGTTGTTTTGTTTTCTTGTAAGGAAGAAGACGAAGTTGAAACACTTGAAAGTAGAGTCAATAGTTTAATTAATATCGGAGACTGTCAGTCTGCGGCGAATCTCATTGAGCCTTATTATCAGTCTCAGCAGTCCAATAATAAAATTCGAAGACTAAGAGCTTCCGCTCAAGGTTGTCTTGCAGGTATAGAATTCTTTTCTCTTGCGTTTGAAATGAGCTCTATTGGTTCATCATGTAATGGAGTGACTTGTACTGGTCTTTGGTCTAAAATCGCAGAACTTTTTGATGGATATGAAAACATAACTCATCTCTATGCAGGGTGGTACACGATGGATTCGTGCATGGCTCAGTTAACCTTGCCATCTACTCTTGTTCCAAGTTCAAACTTAGTTTCTGATGGTGCTTATAATTCTTTATCTTTAGATCCTGATGATCGAACCCAAGAATCGAATTTATATCTGTTTATGGGTTCAATGGCTTCTATTGGTTCTGCTTTAAATCGCAATGGAAATCCAAATCCTGATCAAGACTATGCACAAAGGACAGACCTTCCGTGGACAACTGCCGCGGCAATTGAAGGGAGTTTAGAGGGGTGTGCGACTGCAGGTGCAATTCTGAATATGAGTGACGCGCTTTCAAATTTTCCGTCGAGTGTTTTTGGTACAGCACTGGATGGAGCTACCGAAGCTTTAGAAACGTTGTTAACAGCAGCCTGTGGCCAAGGTTGTTTGGCCTGTGGCCAGGTTGCTACTAACTGCATTCCTTGTCCAACAGCACTAAGGCATCGAGGGACAGAGTGTGATGATGGTGATGATACTAACGTAGCTACGGATAATGTCAGGGCGTGTGCTGCTGCTGGAATTATTGATTTTTTAAATACTAACTGGACGGATTCTATTTGATTTTATTTTTTCGAGTGTCTTTATTTTTTGTTTTTATATTTCAGGGGGTGACTTCCTTTGCAGGGGTACGAGAATTAAGAACGCTTTATCGCTCAGGAAAGCTTCGTGGAATGGGGGGCGCTCGAATTACAAACGCTACTGGAGAAGATGCGATTTTTGCAAATCCAGCTTTGATGGCAGAAAATGAGAATGTACATTTTTATCCGTTAATTTCAGATACGGAAGGATCTGCAGATATTATTAATTCCGCTTCAACAGCACTCACTGCATTTTCTTCGTTTAGTGCAGATTCAATTAATGCGTTGTTAGGAAAAAATATTCAAGGACGAGCTCAAGTTGCATCTGCTCTTACAATTCCGAATGTCGGTGTTTCACTTTTAGTTGATGGACAGTTTGCTTTTTATTCAAACAATCCGGCCCTTCCTTCAACAACTTTAGGATACCAAACGACATCAGGAGTACAGTTATCGTGGGGAATGTCTTTTCATGGAAACACGCGAAGAAATCGGAGAAATCATGAGTTTTTGTTTGGACTCGGTGCAAAGCTTCTTTATCGTCGAGGTGGATATTATGATTTAGATTCAATAGGTCTATTGGAACTCACTACTCAACAAAAAAACAAACTGAGTCCCTTAGTGGGAAATTTTGAAAGTGGCTATGGGGGAGACCTTGGGTTAATTCATGTATGGAGACCAAATAAAACATTTACACTCCGGAGTGGAACGGCTTGGACTGATATTGGAAATACAACTTTTGGAGGAAGGGCAGAACCGGTACTAAATAATTTAGGCGTGGGGGTGAGTGCTAAGTTTGATTATGGTTGGTGGGGAATGAATTTCGCATGGGACTTTTCCCATCTTTTGTCGACAACAGATTTTAGAAAAAAAAATCACTTTGGAATGAGCTTTGACTTACCAATTATTAGTTTAATGGCCGGAGTGAATCAAACTTATTTAACTTATGGATTTGAGTTAGATTTTCTCTTTTTTAAAGTGGCAATGACGAGTTATGGAGAGGAACTAGCAGAAACCTCGTTTAGTGATTCAGACCGAAGGTATTTATTGAGAATGGTATTTGATTTGTCTCTTTGAGGAATCGATATGGCTAATTTGAAACCCAAAATCCAACTTCTTCCTGATGATCAAGATCATTTAGTCTGTTTCTGTAATACTGTTAGTTATAATCAGATTTTAAATGCAATTGCTGACGGAAATATGACCTTTGAAGCGCTTCAGGGGGCGACTCGTTGTTCTACGGGCTGTGGGGGTTGTACGGATGAGGTTTTAGCGATTCTTAAAGCATGCGTTGAATCTGAGTGATATTTTACTTTATGAAACAATAAGATAGATCTCATTGATTCTATTGCGTTCTTTTGTTAGATCAATAGCCATGAGTCAAGATCAAGTTCTTCATGGTGGCCAGTTAAGTCATTCTCTTCCTGGTGTAAAAAATATCATTGCAGTTTCTTCTGGAAAAGGCGGAGTGGGTAAAAGTACCGTTTCTGTTCAACTCGCTTTAGCGCTCCAGAAACAAGGAAAGTCAGTTGGAATTTTGGATGCTGATGTATTCGGACCCAGTATTCCAACGTTATTGGGAGTGACTGAGCCTCCTCGAATTGAAAAAAAAGATGACGTTGAATTTTTGATTCCACCAGTGGCTTATGATCTAAAGGTCATGTCAATGGGATTTCTGATCGATCCTGATCAAGCTTTAATTTGGAGAGGGCCGATGATTCATTCTGCGCTCACTCAATTATGTTTTCAGGTTGATTGGGGTGAACTCGATGTCTTGGTAATCGATATGCCTCCTGGAACTGGAGACGTTCAGTTGTCCATTGCGCAAATGGTTTCTTTA
>PBMP01000056.1 GCA_002722705.1 Pseudobdellovibrionaceae bacterium
AAATGAATGCAATGTTATTTATAATGAATTTTTAGATCTCAAAACAAATGTTCAGAAATTGACTAAAAGTAAAAACTCTAAAAAAGACTATAAAATAGTAAAACAAAAATCCAAAGAACTCCAAAAAACACTGGATGATTCTGAAACTGCGTTAAAAAAACATCTCAAAGACATAGAACTTATTAATAGAGAAATAGATTCAAAAAAAGAAAAAAATCCAAAAAAAATTGTCCAACTAACAGAAAAAAAGAATCAGATACTCAATCAAACACTTATGAAAATCTTACTTGAAATCACAAACAAAGATACCATTAAAGAGTACTCTTTTTTCGATCAAGGTCATAATTTAAATTCAGTTTGCCTCGGTGTTCAAAGTGAAGACTCAATACAAGCAATTGAATCTATTTGCCTGACTTCAACTGAACTTGGAGTCATGCTAGCCATTACAAATAAAACAACTCTCCCTGACAGCAAAAATCTTCTTAGAGTTCACGCTAGTCTGAGTATCGATACGCAGAGAAAATCTCAAAAATTTGTAAATATCAGTGCAATTAATTCAGAAAATGAATTTAATACATCAGAAAAATACACCCCTCACATCGAATACCATGAATCTGGAATAAACCGAGAACTAAAACCTCAAATCATTGCCGTAGACTGCACTCCTCCTAAAGAGGCTAAAACAGGCGTAGGATATGGATGCAAAGAAATAACAAATTACAACATTAGACTGATCGCAAACACAAATGAGAGCCTCGGATTTAGTACATATACAAAAATCAAAGAACGTCAAGAATGTGAAAAATACCCCGAATTGGTTAAGAAGATGACTCATTTATCTAATGTAATTGAACCAGGTCTTTCAAATAAGGTCTCTCCTAAAAAAGAGGAGTCCTCCTCAACAGTTCGTCATGAAGAAATTTTAAACTATCGCTCAAATTCAGCAAAATAGAGATACTCATATGAAAAACATATTTCTTTCCATTTTTATTTTAAGTTTAACTTCACAAATCTATGCAGGAGATATTGAAGAACAACTTGAATCTAGTTTTTCAAAATCTGATCGATTTGCAAATATTGACCGCGATCTAAAAAAATACTTAATAATGGTTCAACAAGGTTGTAACGTGGTTTATCATCATTTTTTAGAAAACTACAAAGACACTAAAAAACTATACGATCTATCTCTTTCAGAAGAAAAAAAGAAAGAGGTTGATCTTCTTATTATGGATTTTGACAAAACAACAGATCAAATTAAAGAATTAGAAAAAAATCAATTCAGGCACTCTTTAAAATAAGTCAACAAATTTTAAAAACTCGTTCACCAAAAAAATTAGAACAACTTAAAAAGAAAGAAAAAGAACTTCAAAAGAAAGCTATTTTTAAAATACTCTCTTATTTTGTCTCTGATAAATCTGACCTGGATCACTATCACATTAGTATACAAAGAAATAGTGAAAAGAAAAATAATAATAATAATAACTTCGGCTCAACGATTTGCATTCAAAACAATTTTGAAAAACATGAACCCAAAATTGATTCTATATGTATTCACATAAACGAAGAACGTAAAATGACTCAGATAACAAGAAAAGTAAAAGAAAAAGATGGATTTATTGAAATCACGGAAAAAGACGTCATATGGGAGGAAGAATTTGGAAAAAGCTTCACAAAATACAAAATTAAAAATACTCCATTCATTTCACATGAAGATGTTCAACTTGCCCTACATTACTATTCTAACAAATATAGACCAAATATTTCAGCAGAAGACTGCACAGCTCCAGCGAACATAACTAAAACAAAAGCGCTAGGCTGGGAGTGTTTTTATTTTAGCACAGAAGAATTAGAAAAAATCACAGGAATCAATGGGTCAGATAAGAGCAAAGGCTTCGATTATTATGTAGAAAAAATAGGATACAATCATTGCAAAGGATACCTTAAAATTGAATCCCTCATTCGCTCCTTAGCAACCGAACTACAACCAGAATTTTCTACGCGAACTCAAAGAAAAAAAATAAATCCGAAAACAAATAAAAAAGAAATTTCTAGTAAAAAATCTAAAAAAGCAATTTAACTTTACCCAGCATCGAGCCCCCAAGCCCATAAAGAAAATGGCAGGGGAGTATCTTTAAGTTCTTTATATGACGTCGGACCAAAAATAATCTGACTCAGATGAAAAGGATCAATTCTTAATTCTTGATCAGCTAATTTAAAAATCCACTGATCTCCTTGTTTTTGAATTTCAATCTTTTTTTCCCCTTTTGAAATTGCTGAAACAAGAGGACCTGGATCCAAAACTTGAGCCATACAAATATACTCTTCGATTCCTTGAGACAAAGAAATTTGAAGGCTCTCTAATTCTTCTCGATTTCCAATGATTTGACTCTCTAAACGAATTTGACTGAGTTCATTTAATAAAAAAGCGATTGCATCTGGATCGCCTCCCCATTCATGTACTATATTTTGAAGATCAATGCCTCTATCAAATGCAATAAATCCACACACAGTTTCTTCTTTTTTAGCGACCCACCAATTTACATTTTTATGAGACTGCAGCCACTGCTCATTTCCAATTCCTATTTCAAAACCAGATTTTCTTGATTTCATTAACTCTATAATTTGATCATTCCAATTTTCATCTTTAATATATGATTTTTCTGGATTTAAAGCCTTATTTAATGGAACCCTAAATTGAAGTCCGCATAGATCAAATCCAAGTTTGTTATACATTCCATGTTCAGATCCCCATAAAAAAATCACTCCGACTTGATGGTCATCTGCATATTTTTGTAAAAACTGAACGCAATGAGAAGCCAGTCCTTGCCCTCTATAATTTGAATCCGTTGCAACTGCTCCAATGACCGCGACTTTGACTCTTGAATATCCGATTTTTAACTCTCTCAAAACAATTGCAGCACAAGAAACTAATTGTCCTTTATCAAATGCACCTACTTTAAAAAGTGGAAAATGATGATTCCCTTTCCAAATCGGAAAATCGTCAAAAAATGATGTGTTTTTTTTTACTGGAAAAGAACAATTTAAAAGATTTTCAAATGCCTCACATTGCAAATCTGTCTCAATTAAGTCGTAGGAAATATTATTCATAGAGAAATGGTAACAAAAATTTAAATGAATTTCCCTATAATCTTAATTTTATCAATAAGTTATTCATTACTTTATTTATTTTTAAAGAAAAATTTAAAAATAGGCAAAAGTTTCCGATAGGAAAGAGAGATCCCCCCTTTTTTTATTTTATTTCCTAAAGGTTTTTAACCGAGTTCCGATCTGTTTATTGAAAGGTGAGTCGAACTTTCAAACACTCAGTGTGTTTGAATAAAGTTTGATTCGAAACCCAGTAGGCCAAGGATGGCTGAATCAAATTAACCTTCATGGAGGAAGGTCATGGGACTTCGAATTAACACAAATGTACCAGCACTCATATCGCAAAGAAATTTGCGAATGACTCGCTCAAAGCTCGATAAGACGCTCGAACGACTCAGTTCAGGTTCACGTATCAATAGAGCTGGAGATGATGCAGCTGGACTCGCTATTTCAGAAAGTCTACGAGCCGAACTACGCGGGCTCAAACAAGCAGAAAGAAACTCACAAGACGGTATTTCAATGATTCAGATTGCAGAAGGTGCACTTTCTGAAGTTGGAAATATCTTGATCCGAATGAGAGAGCTTGCTGTACAAGCAGCTTCAGACACCGTCGGTCCTCGAGAACGAAAATTTCTTAATTTAGAATTTCAACAACTCACAGAAGAAATCGACCGAATTTCAGAAGGAACAGAATACAACGGTATTAAACTTTTAAACGGAACTGCAAATGTCTTTGAAATTCAAATCGGAACTAAAAACAATGCGACAGTCGATCGAATAGCTCTTTTCGATCCATATCGATCAGATACTAACATTGTTGCACTTGGACTTAACATGTCTCAAATTGATGAAAAAATTGGGGCACAAAACTCTCTTTCATCAATTGATAAAGCCATTCAAAAAGTCACATCGGTTCGTGCGGAATTCGGAGCAATGCAAGGACGTCTTGAATCGGTCATCAGTAATTTACAAATTAATCAAGAAAATCTTTCCGCTGCTAACAGTCGAATCAGAGATGCAGATATAGCAGAAGAAACAACAGAATTAACGAAATATAACATTTTAATGAATGCAGGAGTATCAGTACTTGGACAAGCCAACACTACAAATAAAACGGCAATCAACTTACTGACTCAAAGTTAATCAAGGAGAAAAGGATGAATAAAAACTAAATAGAAATTGATTAAATAAAAAAATTTTGAACCCAAGCAAGGCGAGTGCCACGCTTGTTTCCTGGACCACACACACAAGGGAACTCATCGAGCAATATCCAAGATGGTGCGCTCGGTGAGAAATTCTCTTCTACAGGAAAATCATCACTCGTTTTATTCAGGGGTCTAGAAAGTTTATAGAGGTGTATTTTTGGGAAAAATATATCTCTATGAAATGAGTTTCTTTAAAAACTCAAAAAATGCGTTTTATACGCAAACAACCGTTTTGTAAAAAATAGTTTTTACAGAACAACAAAGTGTATGAGTGCGATCTGCGAAATGGGTTCGTAGTGAGCAAAATACACTTGTGGATCACTTTAGTTGTATCTCCAAGGGTATGGGGATGATTGGGCCTAGCCTCAGCTAGAATGACGCCACAAAACCGTTAACGACAGCAAGGAAGCTGGCCAAACTGATGGATCAGTTTGGAATTTCAAGGAGGGAATACGATGACCATGGGAGGCTAAAATGGGACTTCGTATTAATACAAACATAACTGCGATCAATGCGCAGAGACAAATGAGAAACACAAGAATGCGTTTGGACAAGTCTTTAGAACGACTTGCAAGCGGAAGCCGTATTAATCATGCAGGAGATGATGCTGCAGGTTTAGCGATTTCCGAAAATTTGAGAGCGCAAATTCGAGGCATGAAACAAGCAAAAAGAAACGCCAATGATGGAGTTTCTTTAATTCAAGTCTCCGAAGGTGGGTTGAATGAAATTGCAAACATATTAATTCGACTCAGAGAACTCTCGATCCAAGCAGCTTCAGATACCATTGGTGATACTGAACGTCAGTTCATTGATCGAGAATATCAATCTCTGAAACAAGAAGTTGATCGAATTGCAAACGTGACTTCGTTCAATGGAACACCTCTTCTTAACGGGAAGGCTGGGATTTTTGAAATCCAAGTAGGTGTCCACAATAATCCTATTCTTGATCGGATTATTTACAACGGAGAACGTGCGGATGCTTCACTTGATGCATTAAAACTCGGGGGAGAATCCGTTGCAACAAAGCAAGGAGCTCAACTCAGTTTATCGGTGATTGATGATGCATTGATTCGAGTCAATAGTATTCGAGCAGACCTAGGTGCTATGCAAAACAGGTTGCAGTCGACCATTAATAACCTGGCAATTAACGAAGAAAACTTAGCTGCGGCAAACAGTCGTATTAGAGATACAGACGTCGCACAAGAAGTTTCTGAATTAACGAAACAGAACATATTAATGAATGCTGGAATCTCTGTCTTAGGACATGCAAACAGCACCAATCAAGCAGCAACAAAGCTTCTTGGGTAGTTAGAAAATTGAATAAGTGGATTTATTTATTGATCCACTTATTCAAAAAAGAAGCTTCGTGACAGATTCAAAAAAACGAATAGTCATGTTAAAAGTCAGACGTAATTATATCCTTATTTTATAAGTAAGGACTCTTGGATGACTGAATGGCTGTAGAGGAATGCGTGAAATTGCCCAGTCCTTCAGGTCCTCCCATGCGGGGAGGATGTTGAAGCTGGAAAGACTCGAATCAGTAGGGGAACTGATTCTAATAGATGAAAGAAAATTCTTTCATGGAAGTGCGAGGAGCATATGAATAAATAAATCATAAGAGCCTTACAACAGCTTTAAATATTATGATTAAAAGTTTTTGAGAGACCGAAGTAAAGCCTCTCAAATAGCACGAGAGTAGAAAATCAACCACCTACTGATGGATCACTCTCACTTTGATCGGGACCGTTCTCTAAAGAAGAGATCACCCATAACCTAACGGGCAAGGATGCTTGGTGTCTTTAAGGAAAAAGGCACGTCATCATGGATGAAGGCTGATTGAAAGGAGACTCAGGATGGGACTGCGTATTGCAACCAACCTAACGGCCATAAACGCTCGAAGACGTATGGCTGAAACCAGGCATTCTTTGGATAAAACCTTAGAACGTTTAGCAAGTGGATATCGAATCAACTCTGCCGCAGATGATGCAGCGGGATTAGCGATTTCCGAAAACATGAGAGCCCAAATTCGTGGGTTCAGACAAGCAAAGAGAAATGCTCAAGACGGGATTTCTTTAGCGCAAGTCAGTGAAGGTGCTTTGAATGAGGTGTCGAATATATTGATTCGACTACGAGAATTATCCATTCAGGCAGCTTCAGATACGATTGGTGATGTCGAAAGGCAATTCGTCGATCGAGAATTTCAATCTCTCAAACAGGAGGTTGATCGTATTGCCAATGCAACTGAATTCAATGGAACCCCATTACTCAATGGAAGATCTGGAGTTCTTGAAATTCAAGTAGGCATTAATGACAATCCAATTCTTGATCGAATTGTCTTTAATGGAGAACGAAATGACGTCACCTTAGATACTCTCAAACTAGGAGGGGAATCAGTGGCAACAAAACAAGGAGCACAAATGAGTTTAGCGGTAATTGATGATGCACTTACTCACACAAACTCAATTCGTGCTGACCTAGGTGCGCTTCAAAACCGCTTAGGTTCAACAATTAACAATTTAGCTATCAGCGATGAGAATATGTCTGCTGCAAATAGCCGAATTAGAGATGCAGATGTTGCTTATGAAGTCTCTGAGATGACTAAGCAAAACATTTTAATGAGTGCGGGTATTTCTGTCTTAGGACATGCAAATACTACAAATCAAGCCTCATTGAAGCTACTCTAATAGCTAGAAAGGAACTCATTGTGCAAAAAGCAGTGAACTTTGGTTAGACTGAACGGCTAGATCAAAAGTGCGGAAATCCGACTTTTAGGACTCTCTCGATAAGGGAAGAGGGGGTCCTAAAATAAGGATGAAGTCTGCTTTTAATATGAGGAAAGAGTCATGAAAAGAACTAAAGCAGTGCTGATCATTGGCGGAAGTGGCTTTGTGGGATCACACCTAGCAAGAAGGTTGAGAAATAAGTACAAAGTTTTTGCAACCTACTATCAACACCAAATTAGAATTCCAGAAGTTACAATGCTTCCTCTTGATGTTACAGAAAGAAACTGGATTAAGAGGGTAATCTATGGAATACAACCCGACGTTATTATTTACGCTGCTGGAAAAAACAACCCTCAGTGGGCAGATGATCACTCCCGAGATGCTGAACAAATTCATACAAATGGAGCCGCAAGCGTTTCAACAGTCGCATCTATTCTGCAACCCAGAATGATTTACTTATCTAATAGTCATGTTTTCGATGGTTCGAGAGGAAACTACAAAGAAGAAGATGTAATTCTTCCCCATTCACCCTTAGGAAAAATGAAAGTTAGTGGGGAAAACTATATTCGCACGCGATCATTAAATTATATTATTTTAAGATCGGGCCCGTTACTTGGAATTGGAAACGGAATAGAAATGACCCTTATTGATCGGCTACGAATAGCCCTATCAAAAGGAAAAAAACTAGAATTAAGCCCCTATGATTTTCAATCCTACACCTCTATTTATGGAATCATTGATCTTATAGAAAAGCTCATTGAAGGTGGCCCACGAAATAAAGTTTTACATTACGGTGGACTCAACAAATTAAGCGAATACGAACTTGGAATCGAATTTGCAAAATACTTTGGTTATGACCCTAGCATTATCTTAGAAAAAAGATACGCGGGAGAAGAAAATGATTTATATTACTCTGACTACTCTTTAAATTTCACTCAAGCAATCTCAACGCTAAAGGCTCAACCCTTTTTCCTCAAGCAGTGTTTTGATTTGATCAAGCAAAACTTTGTTGGATGAAGATTCTTCATTACCTACTCGAGTAGATCGTACAAATTCAGAAAAATAAAACTTAGCGATTTGCAACGGGGTAATTTTTTCGTTTTCAAAAAACCAGTCTACATTTCTAAAAGCACCCATTCGAGCTACAATCTCATGAGCGTCTCCCAATAGTTGGTTTCTACTTTCGTTAGTTGCTAACATCGTTGAATTGGATTGATGTTTTGAAAAAGAAATTTGAATTACACCATGAGATGAATGAATAAAGTTTAGTTTAATTTGATTTCTAAACAGCATAAAGTCTGCAGCCGTTTGAGAAATCGAATAAATTTTTACAGAAGAAAATTTTTGCCCTTGTGAAGAATACCCATTAAAAACACGAGCAAACTCTTCCATCAAGTGCCGGGTTTCTTCTAAAAACCCTACTGTTGATTCTTCAATAAGACGCTCTGGGTGATAAGAATTCCCTAATCCGAGCAATCTTTCTGCATCTGGATGCACCTCTGCTCGCGCTAGGTCATGGATCCATGTTTTTTCTTCTGGAGACAAATCTTTTGATACTGCCATTCTTCCCTCCCATCCGTGGTGGTTGACTAAGCCCTAGAAAGGCCTCTAAAAGTTTATAAATTCTGAACTTGAGTGTCAAATGAGTGATAAAAAAACCGGACGCGACGAAATTTGGTCCCCAATATTTTAAGGTGGGCACCGTAATAAAAGCTTTAGGCTTCCCATCATTAAGAGGGCATGCTCACCACTTTCAGGGACAGCTCCCGAGGACACAAATTGTAGGGGCCAAATTTGCACGTCGCGCCCGGTACCCTTCTATTATATCTTAAATCTGTCTTGCAAGCCCTCTTCTTCACCCGTCAGAAAATAGTCATTTTTTTTTGAATTTAACTAGAAGTTTCAGGGCTTTACACAGTTCCCGGAAGATGACAAAATTTTAGAATGGCGAAACAGAAGCTCCTTGTTGTTGATGACAGCCTCACTATCCAAAAAGTAATTCGATTGGCACTTGCTCAAGAAGCCTATGAAATTAAAACTGTTTCTGACTTACGCTCAGGAATTGAAGCCACATCACTTTTTCAACCTCATGTAATCTTAGTGAATGTTCAACTTCCAGATGGAAGTGCTTTTGATTTTAAAAAACAAATTGACGAGCACAATGATCTTCCTCCGATGAAAGTAATATTAATGTCGAGCGCATTTGAGACCATTGACGAATCAAAAGTCAAAAAATCTGAATTTGATGGAACCCTAGTAAAACCTTTTGATCCAGCTCTTCTTCGACAAACATTATCGCAAGTCTTAGAAAAAAATCAGGGACAAACAAAACCATATACACCAAAGGCTCCAAAAATTTCACTTTCTGAAGAAAATGCAAAAATCTCAAAAGATGATGATCTTTGGTCTGAAGGAACGCTAGACCACCAAGACGATATCAAGAAGTTAACTGAGACAACGATTCAAATGAGTGGTCTTGATGAACTCGACTGGAGTGTCGATGATTCAGCTCTTAAAAAACAACACCTAGAGCTCCCCGAAGAAGAACCCACGGTTACCACATTAAAAGCTACCGAACCAGAACTCAAGCCGCTACCGGCAATGACTCAAAGTCCAGTGATTGAGGAATCCGAAAACGAATTTAAATTCGATTTAGAATTTCCAGAGGATGAACCCATTCCTGAAATTTCTATCCCGGGAGAGTCTGTTTTTCCAAGTGCTCCAACAACTTTAGAAAGTCATGAACCTGCAGCCGTTCCAATTGGAAACGATGAACTTCAATCCATTATTTCTCAGCAACTGCAAGAAACAATAGAACGAATGACTCGAGAAATTTTTCCAGAACTTGCTGAAAAAATTATTAAAGAAGAAATCCACAAAATGCTTTCAAATCCACCAAACGATTAAATATTTTTTTGAATTTTCTTACGAACTCCGTTTTGATCTAAGATCAGCTCTCCATAAGAGGACAATCCCAAATAGACTCCTTTTTGAGTTCCAACGGTAATTTCTTCCCCCACTTGAAACAAGTGAACTTTTTCAAAATGATCTCTAAAAGAAAAATCAGATGTATTAAAGCTTTGGTAAACGTTTTGAAGTAAAGAAATACAATCAACAGATTTGATCCCAAGTTCCTCTGATGAAATACTTGGCATCTCAAATGATTCATTTTTTTTAATCTGATTCAATCCAAATCCTACTACTAAATGAATGATATTATTTTTTTGAATAGACTCACAAAGAATCCCGCCCCACTTAAAAAGAGAATCTTCTCTTTTAATCATTAAATCATTAGGCCATTTTAAAAATACATTAGGAATAAATTTTCTTAAAAAAAGACAAATTTCTACTCCTATTCGGATAGAAACTTGAGTGATATACGGACTCGCTTCTAGTCGAAAATATATCGACCCTGTAAAGTCCCCTGGCACTGAAACCCACGTTCGACTTCTTTGACCTTTTCCTTTGGTTTGATGCTGAGACCACAAAAGAGTTCCTGGTTCAACAGAACCAATCTTTTTTTTTAATTCTTCATTTGTTGATTCACACTCTAGAAGCTCAATCACATTCATGATTGAACTCTCATCGAAAAATCATGGTTTTTCACAGAATGAGTCACACTACCAACTGAAATTGCATTAATGTTTGGATGAAAATAATTTTGAATTGACGAGAGTGAAATTCCTCCTGAAACCTCAACAAAAATAGATTTATAACGATCGAGAACTAAAAGAGCCTCTTTTAATTTTTTTTCAGTAAAATTATCTAGTAGCACTCCATCTACATTTGCATCAATAGCACACTCTAATTCTTTTAATGTTTCAACCTCACACTCAACTTTAAGCCCATGAGGACTCACTGATCGCGCTAATGAAACTGCAGTTGATAAGCTTCCTGCAGCTAAAATATGATTTTCCTTAATCAATATTCCAGCTCCTAAACTCAAACGATGAGGATGAGCTCCACCACATTGAGCTGCATAGATAGCCAAATTTCGATATCCAGGTAAGGTCTTTCGAGTGGTACAGATTCGTGTCTGACTTTCCTTAGGTCGCTCAGATACTAAAAGAGCAGCATAAGTAGAAATTCCAGAAAGATACCCAATTAAATTTAAAGTAATTCTTTCTATCCGAAAAAGGTCACTTGCCTTTCCACGAAGGGTAGCGATTATTTGGTTCACTTCAATCCATTGTCCATCTGAAACAGAAGATTGAATTTCAACATTCATTAATCCTGGGAAGTAATTCCACGCAGACAAAATCGCCTCTCCACAAAAAACACCCTGAGATTTAGATCGAATAAAAGCAACGCACTCTGAACTCAAAGATAATGCTGTCCAATCCCAAAGAGCTTGATCTTCATTCCATGCTTTTTTAATAAGGTCTTGAACCTCAAAACTTAACAGGGGAGTCATAGAGCCGATTCGTTGCTTGACATCATTCATGGAAAAGTCTTATCACGAAATCAACAATAAGAAAGGACCACTCATGGCCGAAAGAAGACCAGCCTCACGACAAGCTCACGAAGGACGACCTGTAGAAATCATCCCTCATTTTAATTCTTATGCAGAAGGGTCGGTTTTTATTAAAACAGGAGGAACTCATGTCCTCTGCACAGCAAGTGTGGAAAAAAACGTCCCTCCTTGGATGGAAGGATCTGGAAAAGGCTGGGTCACCGCCGAATACAATATGCTACCCCGATCTACTCATACTCGTAAAAAGAGAGAACGAAACAAAGTTTCAGGAAGAACACATGAAATTGAAAGACTCATTGGCAGAGCACTCAGAGCAATTATTGATCGTGAGAAACTAGGAGAGAGACAAATTGTTATCGATTGTGATGTTCTCCAAGCTGACGGAGGAACAAGAACTGCGTCTATTACGGGTGGATATATCGCTCTTGCACTAGCCATTGAATCGCTTATAAAATCAGGAGAGCTCAAAGAAAACCCAATTACAGATTCGATTGCAGCTGTAAGCGTCGGAATAAAAAATAATGAGGTTTTAGTTGATCTTGATTACCTTGAAGACTCTTCATGTGACGTCGATATGAATTTTGTTGTCACTGGAAAAGGCGATTTTGTTGAAATTCAAGGTACTGCAGAAGGACAAACCTTTAGTCGAGAACAAATGAATGCAATGACAGAGGGAGCTTTATCCTGTTTAAATGAGTTAAAAAAAGAACAGCAGAAAATTTTAAATTAAAAAGAAAGGGAGCTTTGAGAACTTGAAAAGTCCTAAAGCTCCCCCGAGGAGGTGGTGGGTACAGCGCTTTTGCCATTAGGCAACTTTTCGAAGTCCTTCGTCTCCATAGTGACGAAGATAGTGTTCTAACTTTTTATCGTAATCAGCCGCTTTATGTCCTTCACGAGTGACTAGTCCAAACTTAAATTGTTGATAGTGTTCTTTGCAGAATCCAAATTTTTTAATTTTTGCTGAGCAACCGTCAGCAACACAAGAAACAGGTCCCATTGATTGAGGTCCAGCAGGTGCTTTCCCTTCCTTTTTCTTAGCCATGAATGACTCCTTCCAGATACAATAAGCTTATCGTCTCTCCATTATTAAACTTTAGTATTTTAATCAGATATTATCTTTTCCCCCTCAGTCATTTCTGACCTATGAAATTTGATTTCTTTAAAAACAACATGTTACGATTTTGCTTTATTCCATCAGGAGGGAATTCATGAAAACAACTCGATACCAATGGGTCAAAATGCTGACTGTTGCACTCCTACTTACAGGAGTGATCGCAACAGCAAGTTCAAAAATCAACCTTTTACAAACAGAGATGGTCTTTGTTGAAATTGAAGCAAGAGACAAGTTTGATCGTTCTCGAATTGCAAATCTAGATTTATCTATTGAAGCATTTAGAGAAAATAGTGTGTGGGCACTGGTAAACAAAGAAGATCTGCCCGCCATTCTTAAGTCAGGAGAAAAAATTCTCAATGTTTCCCAAATTTCTTCACTGGACTTTCCAGCAGAAGATACACGTTTTCATAACTATAAAGAAACTGTAGATGCGCTTAATTTTGCAGTCAGTATGCACGCAGATATTGCTAAAATCCACACCATCGGAAAAAGCCTTGAAGGCAGAGACATCTACGCCGTTCAAATCAATTCAAGTTTTTCAGATTTAAAGTCTGGTCAAAGTAACAAACCAGGAATCATCTTCATGGGAACTCACCATGCAAGAGAACATGTAAGTACTGAAATTCCAATTATGGCAATTGAATATCTACTTGAAAATAGAAACGACGAAAAAATAGCACAATTTATTGAAACAAGAGATATATGGTTTATTCCCATGGTTAATCCAGATGGAGTAGAATGGGATATTTCTTCTGGAAGATACAAAATGTGGAGAAAAAACAGAAGAAAAAATAAAGATGGTTCTTATGGTGTAGATCTCAACAGAAATTATGGATACGGATGGGGGACTGGGGGATCCAGCAAAAACCCTCGAAGCGACATCTATATGGGAGAAAAACCATTTTCTGAACCTGAAACCCAAACAATTAAAAGATTTGTAGACGAACATCTCAATGCAAATATTTTGGTATCTTTTCATACCTTCAGTGAACTCATTTTGTATCCATGGGGTGGATTAAAAGACCCTATTGCAAATGAAAGAGATAGAAAAACACACGAAACCATCGCAAGAAACATGGCTCAGTGGAATGGATATAAACCTGAACAATCCAGTGATTTATATATTGCCAGCGGAGACACTACAGATTGGTCTTATGGAACTCATGGAATTATTTCATTTACCTTCGAGCTTTCACCGAAATCAATGGCTGGAGGAGGGTTTTACCCAGGAGCAAAAATCATTGATCGTGTATTCAACGATAATCTAAGACCTATTTTATATCTGATCGATATCGCTGACGATCCTCACCAAGTTCTTGGGGAAAAAAGACCTGATCGAGTCTCTTTGTATGGAACAGAAAACATCGATCAAAGCTGGTTCTGGAATTCAAAACCTTATTAATTAACGTTAAAATGGTGAACGTCCATTTATTCATAATGGTCGTTCACTATTTTAAATCTCAGAACACCACTTTAAATTCAAAGTGTGCCAGTAATAAACTGTCATCTAAACCTTCGACTGGTGCGTTTTTTTCTAAATATTTTAATAATTAAAAACATCTACTCTCATAACAAGTTGTAATTTAAGATATTTCTTAAATTTCGCAATCATTTGACTTTAATACAATTGGTGCATTTAATTGCATCATGATGCAATTGGTGCAATATTCGGTTGACTGGTGCATTTGGTGCATTTAAACTTAAACTATGACAGCAGACAGATTTGAAAAACCAGAATCAAAACTCGTAGAATTAAAAGAGGAGCTCCCACAAAAAAACCAAATCATAAAAACCTGTGTTGCTTTCGCAAATGGGGCGGGCGGCGATCTCATTATTGGAGTAGAAGATCAAACCCTAAAAATCAAAGGAATCTCAAATGAGACTCAAGAAAAGCTTTTAAATGAAATTACTCATTCAATTATCGACTCAACATCGCCGTCCATTTTACCAGAAATTTTTTTCCAAAAAAAAGGAAATCATACTATTGGAGTGATTCGAATCTACTCTGGAATGAAACCTCCCTACTTTCTTAAAAAAGAAGGACTCCCTAAAGGAGTCTACATTCGCGTGGGTGCATCTAACCGAAGAGCCTCAGAGGAACACCTTGAGGAACTTTCCAGACAAAGACAAAAAATTTCGTATGACGAAGAGCCTTCAAACTATGAAATAAATAAATTAAATAAACAACTCGTTTTAGAAGCCTATGAAAAAAAACTAAATTCCACTCAAATGCTCAATGAGAAAATACTGGTTCGAAATGTAAGAAGTCCCAATTCTTATTGGATCACTCGTGCAGGGATTCTGTTTTTTTGCGATCAACCTGATTTGGAAATTCCAGAATCGATTATTATCATCAGCCAGTTTAAAGGAAACAAAGGAAGAGAGATTATTCGCACTCAGGAACTCTCAGGTCCCATTCCTCAAATTCTAGGAGACTCTTTACAGCTACTGACACTCTGGATGGAAAATCAATTTTCAATTACAAAAACGGGACAACTAAAGGGAGACCTTCCGGTTCCCATAGAAGCACTCAGGGAAGCTATCGTCAATGCGCTCGTACATCGAAAGTATTCCATTCCAGGGGCAATTAAAATTGCCCTTTATGAAAATAGATTAGAAATTTTTAGTCCCGGTAGTTTTCCAGGAATGATCTCTATCGATCACTTAGGAGATGGAACCAGCTATCTCCGAAATCCCTTGATTGCAAAATTTGCAAGAAGAATGAGGCTAGTAGAAAAAATGGGCTCTGGAATAAAACTTATTTTTGATAGTTGTAGAGAGGCTCAAATCAAAAAGCCTCTTTATCAAGAAGACGGAGATTTCGTAAAAATTATCTTCTCTTTTGAGAAGCAAAAACAAATTGAACAACCAATCGATGACTTTATTCGTAATTTAGCCAATAAAAATAAAGTCATTCGAATTCGTGAAATCGTAAAACTTCTGGAAATATCACGAAACACGGCCACTAGAAAAATGAATAAACTCGTTAAACAAAAAGAATTTATTCGAATAGGTAAAGGAGCTGGAACTTATTATGTTCCTGTCAAAAAATAAAAAAAACGAACCATCTCATAAAAGATGATTCGTTTTTTTTTATTTTTTAATTATTCAGAATAAACAAGAAACTTAATCATTCTATATTTTGAAGAATTTAAATCAATCAAAACAAAGTGACGTTCAACCCCATAACCACTCATGTAGTCTGACGAAGAATCAAACGACCAAAGGCCGCACTTTTCTGAATGAATACAAGCGTAAAGTTTTGAGAACTCTTCTTTTTTCAGTGGATACTCATATTGATCCCGCTCAGAGTATTCTTTATTCAAATTTTCTAAAGACACAATGCCTGGGTTCGTGGTTGAAACATCGTCATATCCAGTTTGATGTAATTTTCTTCGGACTTTTTTTGCAACTTTATTTGCGATAGCATATTGCTCTTTCTGATTTAACAAATCATCTGCAAAACTCGACGAAACAAGACCAACCACTAAAACAAAGCTTAATAATAACTTTTTCATAAAACTCTCCTTATGCTTAATGAAGTCGAATTTTTACGAAAAAAAAAACAACATTCAAAGCAAATATATACAAACTAAAAATAACGCTCATCTTTATTTAAAATCATTGGTTTTTTTTGAAATAAAAGTAAGACGCAGAAAATCAAAAACATGAATTTCGGTTTATCTTTTCAAATCTCACATTTAACTATGAATAATTTTAACTATTGGTTTTTTATTAAGTTGTTTAAAATAAAAACGTCGTACATGAATTCTTAAAAATTCATCAAAATCTTCACGAGCTTTCCCAGAATCAAATAAAAGTGAATAATCCTCTACCCACTCTTTTAATCGATGATGAAGCTCATCTACCATAAATTGATCAATATCTTCTTTAACGAGCCCAAAAGTTACAATTTCTGGCTCAGAAATAAACCTAAATGACTCCGGATGAAAATCAATACTCACAAAAACAATTCCTTTTTCCGCAAGTGTACGACGTTCTTTTAAAATTGATCTTGTAATTTCCATTCCATCATTCACGTCTATTAAGTCTCGATTTTCCTCACTCTGAGAAACTACTTCAAATTTGTTTTGGTTAAACTAAACAACATCTCCGGTCATCGCGATTGTACAGTTTTCAGGAGATACTCCTGTTTCAACTGCAAGCTCAGAATGTAAAATAAGATGTCTATACTCTCCATGAACTGGAATGAAGTACTGAGGTCTAACGGCCTTTAACATTTTTTCTAACTCGGGACGGTGAGCATGACCTGAAACATGAATCTTATCAAGACCACCATAATAAACGTGTGCTCCCCTTTGAAAAAGCTTATTGATCACTCTGGATATTGCTTTTTCATTTCCAGGAATATGACGAGAGCTCATCAACACCTGATCACCTTGTTGAAGTTGAATATTTTTATAGTCACCATTGGCAATCCGTGCAAGAGCCGAACGATACTCTCCCTGACTCCCTGTCGCTACCACGACAACATCATCTCTTTTAAAACGATTCAGTTCTCCTTCAGGGATCACCACCTGATTGGCATACTCTAAATAACCGATGTCTTCAGCTAACGTTACATTCTTTTCTATCGTTCTTCCTGAAAGGACTACTTTTTTATTCATTCGATGAGCAAGTTCAAAAATTTGCCCCATTCGCCCCATATTGGAAGCAAACATAGAAATTAAAGTTAATCCCTGAGCTTGAGCGAAAAACTGCTCAAAAGACTGATAGACATCGATATCAGAACCACCATCAGAAACTCTTTCCACATTCGTTGAATCAGACATCAAAAGAAGAACGCCTTGATCTCCATATTTTTTAAATAAATCAAGATCCATCGGTTTTCCGTAATGAGGATCAGGATCAATTTTAAAATCCCCCGTGTGGATAATTTTACCAATCGGCGTCTCTATACTTAAAGCAGTTGCATCGACAATACTATGATTCACAGGAATCGTTTGAACTTTAAAATCGCCAAAAGACAAAGTTTCTCCTGGTTTAAAGCTATTGACTACCGCATGGTTTTCTATTCCATATTTAGCCAATCGGTCTTCTACCAAAGCTGCAGTAAACGGAGATCCATAAATTGGTGCCTTTAAGCCTTTTTTTACCGCAAAAGGAATAGCTCCAATATGATCCTCATGACCATGAGTGCAAATAAATGCTTTTAGTTTTTCACTTCTTTTTAAAATTTCTTCAAAGCGAGGAATCGCAAAATTCACTCCGAAAGCATCAAGGTCACTAAATAAGACACCACAATCAATGATAATCATTTCATTCGGAGTCTCAAGAGCCATACAGTTCATTCCGATTTCGCCCAATCCACCTAAAACCGTAATCGTAAGTTGACTCATGATTTTTTCCTTATTTTAACCATTCTTTCACTTGAGCAGAAACCACATCTGCAGCTCGATCCGTTTCCTCACCCACTACGATATTGGCATAGTCACGAGTAGGATCAAGGTACTTTTGATGCATAGGACGCACCATCTGATAATATCGATGAGTAATATTTTCAACCGTTCTTCCTCGATCAGCAACGTCTCTGTGCAATCTCCGTATGAATCGAATATCTGCATCGACATGCAAAAATACCGAAAGATCAAAAAGCTTACGAATATCTTTTGAATACAACGTAAAAATTCCTTCTACTAAAAGAACATCACAAGGATCCATTTTTATAAATTTGTCTGCTAGACGTCCCTCATTATAACCATAAACCGGAACATGAACTGTTTCTTGGGCTTTAAATTTTCTTAAATGTTCTTCAAAAAGTCCCCAGTCAAATGCGTCCGGATGGTCATAATTATTTTCTCCATCAACAACTAAAGACTCTGGGTGCTTTGCCAAATAATAGCTATCTTGACTGAGTAGACTCACTCGGTCATCTTGAACTCGTTCTCTTATTTTATGCGCAAAAGTGGTCTTTCCAGATCCAGATCCCCCTGCGATTCCAATGATTTTCATATGGGAAGTGTTTCTAACACAAAATGTTATCTTTGCCAGAACTTACCGAATGAAATTTTTTAATCTCACAAAAGAATCTCACATCCAAAAATCAAACAAAAACTGATTTAATTGTTATGGATAATATACACGTCACCAGCCGGATACCCGTCACTCGTGAGTCCAATTTGATCCCACTCGAGATCAAAGTCACAGTTTTTAGGAACTTTGACCCTAAAGACAAGTCTTTCCTGCATTGCCTGGTCGCACTCCTGGGTTCTCCAGTATTCTAGTTTTAACTTTAATAAACTGTCTTCACATGAAACAACGGAGGCTCTTTTTCGGACAAAAAATGGACCAGGCCCACACGAGGCAACAGTACCGTTAACCTTCAAAACCAACTTATTTCCTCGCTGCTTAACAGACGCTAAACTTCCAGCAAACCCACTCCAATGACTGAATTCATTGGCAAATGAGCTTTCCAGTCCAAATAAGCAAAGAAATAAGAATAAAAATTTGAATTTTGCCATAAAATACTCCTCGGTTACCTGAACTAGCTCAATTTATGACGCTTGGCAATATTTAAATCCAGGGGTACTTTTAAAGCGTGTCATAGCTCAGTAAAAATGTCCCTTTATGTGATCAGTAAAAATGTCCCGTTTCTAAGTGTTTGACTTTACTATTTTTCGACCGACAGAATGACTCT
>PBMP01000057.1 GCA_002722705.1 Pseudobdellovibrionaceae bacterium
ATCCATAAATTTTTCTTATTTAAAATTTCCCCCCCATAAAAAAGATGAAAATATCGGAATGAATAAACTAAAATAGAAATACAAACAAAGGGGATTGTGTAATTTAGCGGGAGATTTAAACTCAACTCATAAAATAAATACAAGCCTATATACGACTGACAGACCATTTTTCTTTTTGGATCTTTTTGAAAAAACCCAAATAGAAATAACAACACCGCTTGAGAAAAAATAACAAAATGGATCCAATTTAAGTCAATCACCCTAGAGAGCAAAGGCGTAATCGCTCCAAATAAAATTAATAATGATGTAGTTTGAATCACAGTATGAATCCACTGAGAAATAAATGAGCGATCTTTTTCAGTAAAAAACAATGACCAAAACGGAAAACAACCAATTAATAATCCAAAACCAAACAAAAAACTATATGAAGCAAATTCTAGAGCAGGGGACAAGTACCAAGAATCTTCTGCTGAAAAAACTAAAGATGCTCCAAAATTTTCAAAAACAATTCCAGAAATAATAAGTAACATGAGTCCGATCCACTTTTGAACAAAACCAAAAGAAGCATATCGATGAGACAGACCACTAGAAGGCAGTTCAGATAAAAACTCGGAAAGAACAACAACTCCAAGTCCCGCAACAGAAGTCCACAAAGAACCAGAATAAACAACAACGGTAAAGCCAATCATCGCTAACAACCCGATTGATTGATTTTTTAAATTTAATTCTATTCTTTTTCTAAACCCTTCCCAAAAAAAGAGAGCCATTAATAAAGAAAAAATAAGCAAAATTAATGCGCTTAGCGGATGAAACTCGACCACAAAACGAGGGCTCCCCAGAACTTCTGCATCCCCCAGAACCAAAGTCTTTGTAAAAAAAACGTGACTTTGAATAGACAAGTAAAGAGCATAAATCGAATGAAAAAAAACAAGTAAGGGCCCCACTAATCCCAACCCATATTTAAGAATAGTCTGTTTTTTTTGACTTTTTAAAATTATAAAAAAATGAACAAGAAAATGAATAACTAACAGGACAAAAAATTCACTTATTAATAAATTTGTGGAACCATTCATTTATTTTCAATCTCACTAATATATTTAATTTGGGTTGATTTTTTTAAATAATACAGACGAGAAGAAACCGAATATAAAACTCCCATCTGAATCAATGTAGAGACCATCAATAACAACGAAAAAACTAAACCAGACTTTGGCTCTTCTGAATAAATAGATGTTCTTACAAAGATCACAATAAGTCCAAAAAGAACAAGGTGAATACCTACACCAATGCCCACCATCGCCTTTTTACTCATGAGTTGTATTAACCCTAAAAATATCATAACTAGTCCGGCATAAATTAACATCAATCTCTCTCCATAGGATTACCAATAATTCCCATCGCAATCACAACAAATAATAACGTCAATCCAATCAGTTCCACTTCAACCCAATGATCTGAAACAAGAGATGCACCAATTTCTTTTAATGAAAAAGCAAATGACTTGTGATCAAATTCATTTGGAATTTCAAACGCTTCATAAAAAAGATAGGCCACTGGAAAAACGCTTGCGATTGTCAAAAAAGTTCTTTTGTCTGCTTTTTGATCTTGAGTCTCTCCAAATAAGGATGAATAAAAAATAAGAAAAAAAGATAATAGACAAGAGATTGTCCATGCACAAAAAGCTAAATACTCATTACCTAAATTTAAAAACGCAATACCTATAACACCGCCCAAAGCCCATAAACTAATAGCAATAAGTTGCTCTTTCTTTAAAATACAAACTAAAACCGATATGAGGATCATCAAAATAGCTAAAAAAATCTCTAATTCATTACTCAGTGTCATAAAAATTTATATCCTCTAATTTTCTTAATGAATTCCATTTTTGTCTTTGATCATGAGTAACGAAACCTTTTCCAAACCTCATTACCAATTGCGACCGATCCAAAACTGATGTTTCAAATTTTTTGGTAAATCTTAAAGATCGTGGCTGGCACACATGAACACATAATTCACATTGAATACATAAACTATGATCAATATTAAAAATTGAAACCCATGTTTTATTTTGCGTAGGTCCTTCTTCTGACTCAATTTCAAAACACCCTGTCGGGCAAATTTCCAAGCACTTCAAACAGCCCGTACATTGCTCGATATCATTTTCTAAAACTCCTCTAGACTTTGCAGGTAAATCTGCAACGGTTTTAGATGAAATTGGATCAGGATATCTTTCTGTAATTTGTTTTCGACTTTGGCCTTTTCCAATTAAATATTGATAAAGTTCCAATGTTGCTACAAAACTCCCTCTAAAATTTAAATATATTTCAATAAAGTAATTTTTAATTCGAATTAAAAATGATTTAAAAATCAAGCTAACCCTCCCTTAAAAAGAAGAGCCCCAATAAAACCAACAAAGCTGAAAGGCAATAATACTTTCCAAACTAATGTCGTCGTTTGATTAATACGAGCATTAGACTGAATACGAGTAAAACCTTTGAGCAGAAGCATCAAAAACAACGTTTTTACAAATACGGTTCCAACTTCTAAAAACATTAAAATAATATAACTATGAGACTCCATAAGATGGGTTTTAAGATATACAGGAATCTGATAACCCCCTAAAAAAAGCGCAACAGTCACAACACACCATAAAAACCAAAGATAAAAACGAGTCATCCGAAAATAACCTAACCTACGTCCATAAAGTTTTGCTGTAATCCCCCCGTATAAATCTCCCATAGCTAACGGTGATTGAAAAATAGGCCCAGATTGCAAAATTAATCCTGATATTAAAAAACTAAAAACCGAGAAAAATAAAAACGGATTTTTAACTAAATTCCAACTCCATGGCCCAAAACCTTGATTTGAAATCAAAGCATTCCAAGAAAACCCTCCACTTAAAGCTCCAACAGTTAAGATCGCTATGAGTGCTGGAACGAGTCCAGTTATTGTTTGAACAGCTATTCTTAATCCTCCCATAAGCCCAGAAATGCTTTTTTGAGAAAACCCAATCATCACCGATCCAAAAGCAAGATGCAGACAAGAAACGAGGGGAATAAATCCACTCAATTCAGAATCAAATAAATTTAACATTGTTCCTAGCGGAAGTGCTGCAACAGACCCAATCAAAATCATAAAAAACAGTGTGAAAAGAATCATCTCACTAAAACTTTCTTTTCTTGGTACCTTTTGAATCAATTTTACTAAATCGGCAAACGCCTGGCCTAAACCCATCCAACCAGAAAATTCTGGGCCTACTCTCGCCTCCAAACGAGAAATAAATTTTCTTTCTATCACTCCCATAAAATTTCCAAACGGAAGAATTAAAAATAGGTAAATGAAAACCACCAACAAAAAAGAAACCCACCATTCTGAATTTGAAGGTAGGTTAAAATAATCAATCCAATAATAAGTGGCTGGATTCATCGGTCTACCTCAGACATCTCTACACCAAGACTGTAAAAAATGACATTGCAGTCCTCTACGTAGCTTTGCTTTAATAAATGAGGGTACGCCGCTAAAGAAGCTACTGCTGGCATATGATAAAAAACTCGTGAAAATTTTTTCCCACCCTCTGAAACAAGATGTACATCCATATGTCCTTGCGGTGATTCCACGCTTACCCATTGTTCTCCTTCAGGAAGAAGATTCTCTGAAACAATAGTCTGATCTAAATAAGAATATTGAGGAAGTTCTTCTAAAAAAACTCGAATCATTCGAATACTTTGTCTCATTTCTTCTATTCTATACTTAAATCGAGTTAATGGATTACTTTGGTAATATCCAGAAATTTTCAATTCACACAATTCTGAAGCTAAAAGCTGATAAGGTCCTTGTGGTTGAATAAATCTTAAGTCTTCAGAAAATCCACCGGCTTTTGCGTTTGGACCTGTAATTTGATACCGATGAATGAGAGCATCCGTCAGTAACCCCATCTTTTCCAGACGATGCGTAAAGGTTCTGTTTTCAATACTTAAACCTTCATATTCTTTAAAACGAGATAAAAGACGGTCACAGACTTTGTCTGCACGGTCAATCACTCCCGCGCTTAAGTCATCTAAAACTCCACCAAACTGGAAAAAAGCTTTTCCAAAACGATGTCCACTCATCAATTCAAAGAGATTCAAAATTAATTCACGCTCTCTCATCATAAAATGAAAAACCGTTTCAATCCCCATCGTGAAACAAAACTGAGACAGTGTTTTTAAATGATAAGAAATTCGAGAGAGCTCTAATAATATTCCTCGAATACACTCGACTTTCGGACTCAATTCAATTTTAAAAAGACGCTCAACAGCTAAACACAACGCCCACTCAGAAAATAAAGGCGCCTCCGGAATAATCTGACTTCCCAAAACAATAGATTGTTGCCATCGAAAAATTTCAAAAAGGTATTCCGTTCCACGATATGCGTATCCACGATTATACCGCACTGAATGAATAATTTCTCCATCACTGCGGATATGAAGCTGAAGAGGAACAGGCATATTGCTTTGATACGGCCCCATATTCCAATCATAATAGTCAGAATAAAGAACACCCTCTTTTTTATCTTTAATCACATTTCACCTCCAGAAGAGGCTGGGTTCCTCATTGGAAAATGCGCTTCTCCAAAAGAGGGGAATAGTTTTTCACGCGATTCAACTAATGTCTCTTTTTGTCCCTCAAATACAATTCCATAAAGTTCAGAAAATTCTTTTTCTTGAAATAAAATTCGATCATAAAAATTCGATAGCGACGGGAGAGAAACCTTCTCGCCATACTCAAATTTTTGACCTACCCTTAAAACAATTTTTTTAACATCGATATTTTTTTTAACCTTAAAAAAATAAGAACTGACAAGTAATTCAGATTTCATATGAATATTTTGAAAACTAAAAATCACATCACTTCCGAAGTAATCCAAAATCCATTGAAGCGTTTTTATTAAACCACCTATTTTTAACTCTAAAAGAATCTCATCTTGAAAGCCTTGCCATGTATCGATAGAACTGACTGCATCTTCGAGTTCAGTTGAAATTCTTTTTTTTAACTCGAACTCTTTCACGAATTTTCTCCTGTAAAGTTTTTAAGCCATGTAAAATAGTTTCCGGTCTTGGAGGACATCCTGGAATATAGACATCCACAGGTACCCATTCATCAACAGGACCTATCCCTGTTATCGGTCCTGTTGGTCGATAAAGCCCCCCTGAGCATGCACATGCCCCTAAAGCAATGACATATTTTGGCTCTACCATTTCAAAGTAAACTCGTTTTAAAGATTCAACCGATTTAGAATTAATCGCTCCTGTAATAATCAATAAGTCAGCCTGACGAGGTTCAACCTGTGGAAGAACTCCGAAGCGTTCTATATCATATTGACTACTATAAGTATGAATCAGCTCATTTGCACAACAACCACTTTGGACTGGAAAATACCACATCGAATGAGCTTGAGCCCAATGAATCAATTCATCTCGAGTTGCCGTAATCCAACTTTTTTGAGTCAATCTTGATCCTCCCTCAGAGAATGTACCCAATTCACGTCTCCCTTTTTAATAGAATAAAAAACAGAAACCATCAGGAGTCCCATCATACTCATCAGTAAAAAAAAAGATTTTAAAAAAAGGCCTTTTTCACTTGAAACCACTCTCCGAAAATCAGCCGCTACCGGGATGAGCAATAAAATCAATCCCATTGAGACTCCAGCAATAGATAGCCCAATATAATACCGAGTATTTATATGCCGCGGCAATTCAGGCGGAGGAGGCTGCTGAAAACTGAGTGGTTTTAAATCATTAACTTTCTTTTTTTGCCGAAAAAGATAAGAGATCAACGCCAAAGCAGCTGGCCCTACCAATCCCACTAATGACGCAACAAACAAATATCCGTACGGAGTTTTTCCCACCATTTCACCCTCAAAAAAACTACTAAAATCATTAGTAAAATACAAAATTATCCACTAAGGTGCAACAAAAGAGACCTCTATGAGATTGATCCATTCAACATCTGAAATTAAATCGATCCTTGAAGGCCAGAGAGACTCAAATCGAATCTTTGGATTTTCTCAAAGTTCCGTTGCCTACACACTTGGTCACTTACTTAAATCCAGTACATTTCCTCTTTGTGTCATCGTACCGGAAGAGAGGACCTCACAACACCTTTTTGATCTGACAAAAACTTTTTATCAAAAATTAAACTCAGCCAAAAAAATTATTCGACTCCCTCACTGGGAAACAAATCCGTATCAATCATTTATTCCTCATCTCAAAACCAGGTACGATAGACTGAGTGCATTAAATGAAATTTTAAAATATGAACCTGCAATCATTTTTTCTACAATTCCAGCGCTTTCACTAAAAACAGCCCCTCCTGATTTTTTTAAAAATCATCAAATTACTCTTCAATGGGGTCAGGACATCGGCACTAAAGAAGAATTTCGACTCAAATTACTCAATTCCGGCTACCTAGAAACTGATCCTGTTGAAGACCCTGGAAATTTCTCCATTCGCGGTGAAATTATCGATATTTTTCCTCCTTCCTTGAAACATCCCATAAGAATTCATCTTTTCGACACAGAAATTGAAGAAATTTACGCAATGGATCAAGAAAGCCAACTGACATTACGTGATCGTATTATTGCAAAACAAGGCCCACTCATTCTTCCACCTGCTCGAGAGATTTTACAAACCCAAAATAATACTTACGACTTTAGGGAACGAATAAAAGAATACTCAGATACTCAAAATATTTCTCGTAAAAGCCGAGAAAATCTACTCGAATCACTACGATCCGGATACTATCCTTCACATAGTGAATTTTGGGGGAGTTTCGCATATTCAAATGCTCAATCAGCTTTTTCATATTTTTCAAAAAATACGTCTTTTTTGCTGTTTGATGAACATGGAGTAAATCAACAAGATACTGAATGGAAACAACTTTTAGAAAAAGATTATCCCTTTCAAAACGACGAACGACTGCTTCTTCCTCGTCCAGAAAAAATATATGATTTTAAAAAAATTTCAGAAATTAAAAATGACATAAAAATTTTTTTCAACACCATTACAATACTAGAAGAAAAAAAAGACACATTTAAATCAAAGGTCGAAATTTTCCCTACTTTTGAAAAAAATAAAAAAAATGGCCCTATCGAAAATTCAATTACTCAAATTAAAAAGAAGTTAAAAAATAATGAAAAAATAGATTTTTTTGTCTCTACTCAAACTAAAATCGAACTTATCCAGTCTCTATTACTTAAAAATAAAATTTCTGATCAGAGACAAATCTCCTTTTATCCTGGATGGATTGAACACGGGTTTTCATGGCCTTCCGAAGGAATCACATTAATAAGCGAAAACGATTTTTTCGGTGCAAACAAAAAAAGAACCTCTAAAGAAAAAAAGAACAAAGGCTGGAGTGGACTTCATTCTCTTTCTGATCTCAAAACAGATGATCTAGTTGTACACATGACTCACGGAATTGGACGCTATAAAAATTTAAAAAAAATGAAGTCAGGTTCAATCGAAGGTGAGTTTTTAATCATAGAATACGCACATAAAGACAAACTTTTTGTTCCTATTTATCATCTTAACTCTGTTCAAAAGTATATTGGTGACGGAACAAATAAACTAGATCAACTTGGGTCAAATCATTTTGCAAAAACAAAAGAAAAAATAAAAAGCGAAGTTAAAAAATTAGCTATCGACTTAATTGACTTATATGCAAAGAGACAATCTCAATCAGGATTCAAAATGTTTCCTCCGGAAAAAGAGTATGAAAAGTTTGTTCGCCAATTTCCGTTTTTAGAAACAACAGATCAACTTACCGCAACTGAAGACATACTGAATGATCTTAGCTCGGGAAGAGTCATGGACCGTCTTGTCTGTGGAGATGTTGGATTTGGTAAAACGGAAGTTGCCATGAGAGCCGCTTTTCATGCGGTTCAAAATGGAAAGCAAGTAGGAGTTCTTGTTCCTACAACAGTACTTGCTCATCAACATGAACAATCTTTTAAAAAAAGGTTTTCTGAAACGGCAATTCAGATTGAATCAATTTCTCGTTTTAAGACAAAAACGCTTCAAAAAAAGATTTTAGAAGACCTCAGCACCGGAAAAATTGATATCCTCATAGGAACTCACCGTCTCCTCTCAAAAGATGTTCACTTTAAAGACCTAGGGCTTCTCATCGTTGATGAAGAACAGCGCTTTGGAGTCGAACATAAAGAGAAACTTAAAACATTAAAAGTAAATACTCACGTACTGACTCTCACAGCGACACCTATTCCAAGAACTCTCAATATGGCTCTGGCGGGTCTACGTGAAATATCAACGATTGCGACTCCACCTGTAGATCGCTTACCTATTCGTACATTAATCAGCTCTTTTAATGAAAAGCTAATCAAAGAGGCCATTCAATTTGAACTTTCCAGAGGGGGACAGATCTTTTTTCTTCATAACCGAGTTCAAACGATCTACCAAATTGCAAAAAAAATTCAATCGATTGTACCAGAAGTAAAAATGACTGTTGCACATGGACAAATGTCAGAAAAAGAACTCGAAAAAGCAATGATTCAATTTTATAAAAAGGAAACCGATCTTCTCGTATCTACAACAATTATCGAAAGTGGCTTGGACCTTCCCGCTGCAAATACAATGATCATTGACAGAGCAGACCAATTCGGACTCGCACAACTTTACCAACTTCGAGGAAGGGTAGGGAGGGGAGATCGACGTGCATATTGCTATCTACTCATTCCTCAAGGAGGAAAAATTACTCCTATTGCAAAAGAACGACTCGAGGTCATTCAAAAGTTTGTTGATCTCGGAAGTGGATTTCAAATCGCAAGTCATGATTTAGAAATTAGAGGCGGGGGAAATCTTTTGGGCGGAGAACAATCTGGTCACATCGCTTCCGTTGGATTTGATCTCTATGCAGAACTTTTAGATGAAGCGATTCGAGAAAGCAAGGGAGAGTCCGTTCATTCTGATCGATACGTCGAACCTGACATACAACTTCCTTTCGGATGTTACATTGCCGCCAACTATGTCCCAGATGCTCATCAACGAATTAGCTGGTATCGAAGACTCTCTTCTGTTGAATCTGACGAAGAAATGCAGCATTTGGAAAGTGAATTGCAAGATCGTTATGGTTCTCTTCCCGAAGAAACTCGAAATTTATTTTGGCTTATTCGATTGAAAAAACTTCTTATTCAAGTCGGTGTCGAAAAATTGACAGTAGGACCCAAAATGATTTCAATCATCCCAAGAGTAGAAAATCATTTCGATATCAATCGCAGTTTGATGCTTATGGCCAAAAAAATACACGATTTTAAAGTCTTACCTGATTCAAAAATTACCGTAAAATGCGCATCGTCATCTCCTCGAGAAGTTTTTCTCTTTTTAAAAGAACTCTTTAAAGAAATCACCTGTCCGAAACGTCTAGGTTTGGTAGAATAAGAGTCTATGAAACACTTACCCTTTTTTCTTTTTTTATTGTCATTCACGACCCTCTCAGGATGGGCACAAAAACCGCTTGCGGTCGTAAATGGGAAATCCCTTTCTGTTGAGGATTTCAATGAAAAGTACAAACAAAATAAAATGTTCTATCAGTTTCGAATGCCTACAAAAGATGAAGTACTCAAAGATTGGGTGACTCGCCAAGTTGCTCTCTCACAAGCAAAAAAAGAAAAACTTGATCAAAATCAAGCTATTCAAGAACAAATGGATACCGTTTTGTACCGGGCATTTATTCAAAAAAAATTGGGTAGCCAATTTGATAAAATCTTCATCAATACTGAAGATGCAAAAAAGTGGTACGAAAAAAATCCGGAAATTCGAACCCGACATATTTTCATTCGAGCTCCTCTGGGCTCGTCCCAAAAACAAATCGCTGAAGCCCAAAAGAAGATTCAAGAAATTAATAAAATTAGAATCAAAAACAAAGAAAAGTCTACTTTCGCTGAAATAGCTCAAAAGTATTCAGAAGGAATGGCTGCTCAAATGGGTGGGGATATCGGTTATCAAACAAAAGACCAATTAGATCCGGATTATTACCGCGCAGCAATTGCTTTAAAAACCCCAGGAAAGGTCTCTTCAGTCATTCGAAGTGCACACGGATTTCATATCATTCAGTTGACAGGGGTAAAAAAATGGGAAGAAACAGATCAGCCTAAAGTGAAAAAAATCCTTTTTGAGCGAGAAAAAAAGAAGCTTTTTGACCAATATATGAAAAAGCTAGAATCTCAAGCTAAGATTAAAATAAACCGTAACCTTTTAAAATAAAGGTCGTTTTGCTACTAGCGACATTTCCAAAATTATGACAAAACATCAGGAATGAAATCTCTACTGATCACTGCGTGCATAATTGGAACTTCAACAAGTCTTGGCGCTACGCTTAATCGCATTGAAGCGACCGTCAATTCAAATCTTGTTCTTCTTTCGGATGTTGCAAAGTTCAAAAAGACACTTCCCTTAAGAGCTCAACTCGATCCGTTGTTTTCAGGAACTGAACTGGCAAAAAAAGGAGAACAGGCAAAGAATAAAGAAATTGTGCAAGCTCTGATTAATGAAAAAATTATCCTTTCGGAATTTCCTGTATCTGAAAGTGAAATTGATAATCAAATTAATTCAATTCAAGCAAGTAACAGAATTACTCGTGGGACATTAAAACGAGCTCTGGCGGAAAAGGGCTTCAACTTTGAAGACTATAAAAAACTCATTAAGACGAGTCTTTCAAAAAAGAAACTCATTGATCGAGATATCCGTACCCGTGTAAATATTACTGACGATGATATAAAAAACTTTTTTTATAACGAATACCAAGGAAGAGGAAAAAAGAATCTTACTTATCGAATTCGACTTCTTAGTATTTCAAGAGAAACTTACAAAACAAAAAAAGATGCGCTTGCTGCCATTAACAGAGCAAAAGCTGCTGCAACTGCAGGAGAAGATTTCACTGAAATTGTCAAAAGGATGAGTGATGGTCCAAATACGAATGAAGGGGGAGACCTTGGCTTTTTATCCGAATCTGAACTTTCTCCAATCATTCGAAAATCTGTAAAAAAGTTAAAAGTAAAAGAAGTCAGTCCAATCATTACCGCATCTGATGGTTCATATCTATTAGTTCAACTCGACGATGTTCAATCTGGACAAGACGATGAATTAAAAAAAATGAGTAATCAAATTAGAGAAGTACTTTCTGCAAGGGAATACCAAAGACAAATTCAACTTTGGATTGAACGTCATCGAGACGACTCATATATCCACCTTGCTCGAGTAAAAAAATAAGGAGCCACTATGAAAATCAATCCAAGTATTTTTAGAGAATATGACGTTCGAGGTATTGCGGGAAAAGATCTTTCCGCAGAATTTGCAAGAGAACTTGGTTTAGCCTACGCAAAAATGATTAAAGAAGAACTTCCACTCAATGAAGATAGTCCCTACCAAGTCTCCGTAGGTCGAGACTGTCGACTTTCTGGAGAAGAGTATGCATCCGCTCTTGTTGACGGATTAAGAGCCGGTGGAATCGATGTGATCACTCTTGGCGTTTGTCCTACACCACTGACTTACTTTTCTGTGTTCCATCATAATTTTGATGGAGGAATTATGGTCACTGGCTCTCACAATCCAATGGAGTACAATGGCTTTAAAATTGGAATTGGAAAATCTACAATTCATGGATCTCAAATTCAACGTCTCAGAGAAATTATGGAAGGTGGACCGACACCTTCAAACTCGCAAGGAAACTTAAGAGAAATCGAAATTATTCCAGAGTACATTGAGTATGTTCACCATCATGCAAAAAAGACAAAACCGTTAAAAGTAGTCCTCGATGCTGGAAATGGAACTGCTGCTACCGTTGCGCCTCCTCTTTTTAAAGCTCTTGGAGCAGAAGTGATCGAACTTTACTGTACTCTCGATGGACGATTTCCTAATCACCATCCCGATCCTACCGTCCCTGAAAATTTAAAAGATCTGATTGCTAAAGTCACTGAAACCAAAGCGGACTTTGGTGTTGCTTTTGATGGAGATAGTGATCGAATTGGTTTAGTTGCAGAGAATGGCCAAATTCTTTACGGAGATGAAATTATGGTTATTCTCTCTAGAGAAATTTTAAAAGAGCATCCAGGCGCCACTGTGATTTCCGAAGTAAAATCTTCACGAAGACTTTATGAGGATATCTCTAAAAATGGTGGAAATCCCATCATGTGGAAAACCGGTCATTCACTCATTAAATCAAAAATGAAAGAAACAAAAGCACTTCTCGCAGGAGAGATGTCTGGTCATATCTTCTTTGCAGATCGTTTTTTTGGTTTTGATGATGCTGTTTATGCAGCGACGCGAATTTTTGAAATTTTATCACATACAGACAAAACGCTTTCTCAACTCATTGAGGACCTTCCACCAGTAGTGAACACTCCAGAGATTCGAGTCGATTGTGAAGAAGAAAAGAAATTTGCTCTTGTTGAAGAAACAAAGGCTCGCTTAAAAGAAACAGAATATCAAATCAATGATATCGACGGTGTTAGAGTTGACTTTGGAGATTCATGGGGACTCGTACGTGCCTCCAACACTCAACCCGTGCTTGTACTTCGGTTTGAAGCTCCGACAGAAAATCGATTGAATGAAGTAAGAAAAATCGTTGAATCTGCGTTAACCCAAGGGGCACAGGCAATCGGTCATGGCCCGTTATTATAAGCCTACTCATGAGCCTCAAGATGAAAATATAAAAGTTGAGAAAGCTCGAGTTCATAATCTAAAAGAAGTCAGTGTCACTCTTCCAAGAGATGAACTCATTGTAATCACCGGACCATCAGGTTCAGGAAAATCATCTCTTGCCTTTGATACTATTTATGCAGAAGGACAAAGGAGATATGTAGAAAGTCTTTCTGTTTATGCCAGACAGTTTCTCAACCAAATGGAGAAGCCAGATGTTGAGTCAATCTCAGGTCTTTCTCCAACGATTTCAATTGAACAAAAAACCACAAGTTATAATCCTCGATCGACCGTGGGTACCGTTACTGAACTTTATGATTTTTTAAGATTACTTTATGCAAGAGCATCCACCCCCCTTTGCTATCAGTGTGGGTCCCCCATTGAATCTCAATCACCTCAAGTGATGGTCGATCGAATTTTAGATCTAGAAGAGGGAACAAGAATTTCAATCCTTTCGCCTATCATTAGAGGTAGAAAAGGAACCTATCAGAAAGAGTTTCATGAATTAAGACAAAAAGGATTTGTTCGCGTTCGAGTCGATGGAACCATTTACGAACTTTCTGACCCCATTAAATTGGATCGAAATAAAAAACATGACATAGAAGTAGTTGTTGATCGAATTTTAGTTAAAGGAGATCGAAAGGTTCTCTCAACACGCGTGAGCGAGAGTGTTGAACTTGCGCTCAAAATGTCTGAAGGATCATTACTCGTAGAAGTCGGAAAACCACCAGAAACTAAATCACTCTTTTTTTCTCAACATTACTCGTGTAAAACCTGCGACATCAGTTATCCAGAACCTGAACCCAGAATTTTTTCCTTTAACAGTCCGAGAGGAGCCTGCCCTGAATGTGAAGGAATTGGATATAACGAAATCGAAGTTGAAATTGAAGAAACAGATTTAGAAGATTCAGAAATTCCTTACGAATGGGTTCCATGCAAAATTTGTGAAGGAAAAAGACTGAGAGTAGAAAGTCTACACTTTTTTATTCAGGAACATTCAATATCTGATTTAACTGAAAAACAAATTTCAGACTTACTCCCTTGGTTTCAAAATCTAACGTTAAATAAAAAACAACTTGCGATTGCTGAAAAAGTGATTGAAGAAATTATAGAGCGATTAGAATTTTTAAATCAAGTCGGAGTAGGATACCTTTCTCTATCGAGAAGTGCACAAACGCTTTCAGGAGGGGAATCTCAACGAATTCGGCTCGCTACTCAGATTGGAAGTTCTCTTGTAGGTGTTATTTATGTTCTTGATGAACCAAGTATTGGACTCCATCCAAGAGATCATCATAGACTCTTAAAATCACTCACCCGATTAAAAGATTTAGGAAATACAGTACTCGTTGTAGAACACGACCAAGACACGATTGAAATGGCCGACTACATTGTAGATATCGGACCTGGAGCAGGAAATGAAGGAGGAAAGCTGATTGCGGCAGGAACTCTTTCAGAAATTAAAAAAGATAAAAATAGTATTACAGGAGCTTATCTTTCTGGCAGAAAATCTATTCCTACTCCAACAACAAGAAGACCATGGAATAAAGAGAGCGTCATTTCAATTAAAGAGGCTGAACTCAATAATTTAAAGAAAGTATCTGTTGATTTTCCATTAGGAGTATTGACTTGTGTTACTGGAGTTTCAGGAAGTGGTAAATCTACTTTAGTTTTAGATACTCTTTATAGAGCTCTCTTATATAAAGTATATAAAGTAGATACAGGAGACACTCAAACAAAGAGTATTAAAGGACTAGAATTTGTTGATAAAGTCATCGATATTGATCAAAGTCCTATTGGAAGAACACCTCGATCTAATCCAGCAACCTATACAGGACTCTTTAGTTTAATTCGTGACTTGTATGCAAAACTTCCAGAATCACAAGTCCGTGGATATAAACCAGGAAGATTTTCTTTTAATGTAAAAGGGGGGAGGTGTGAAGCTTGTGAAGGAGACGGTCTCAAGAAAATTGAAATGCATTTTATGCCAAATGTATATGTTCCTTGCGAAGTCTGTGGAACAGCTCGATATAATCGCGAGACTTTACAAATTCTTTATAAAGGGAAAAATATCGCTGACGTACTGGATATGACTGCTAAACAAGCTCTTGAGTTTTTTGATGCTGTGCCTTTATTAAAAAGAAAACTTCAGATTATTAATGATGTGGGCTTGGGATACATCAAACTGGGACAATCAGCAACGACTCTTTCTGGTGGCGAAGCCCAAAGAATGAAACTTTCAAAAGAACTATCCAAAAAAGCTACAGGAAAAACCGTATATATATTAGATGAACCTACAACAGGACTTCATTTCGAGGATGTTCAGAAATTAATTTCCATTCTTCATCGACTAGTCGATCAAGGAAATACAGTGATTGTAATTGAACATCAACTTGACGTGATAAAGTCTGCAGATCACGTCATCGACGTTGGTCCTGAAGGAGGTCATGAAGGCGGAAAAATACTTTTTACAGGCACACCAGAAGACCTTATCTCTTGTAAAAAAAGTCATACCGGTAAATTTTTAAAATCAGTTTTGTAAATTAATGAGTTAAAAAATAATAATTCACATTTGAAGAACTCATCAAAGAGGTACTTGTTTTAAACGTAAGCTTATTTTCTCCTGATTCTTTTTTAATTCCAGAAATTCCATAAACATTACCAATATCAAATTTTTCAAAATCCAAAGCTCCAGTTCCTTGCCAATCAAGTGTATTTAACAAAGACTCAAAAGTTATAAAAGTATCCGTAACTGTTTGAATAAAAATAGTCTGATCTCCTCTAGGAGAACCAAATATACCTACTTGTTTCATATTCATCGAAGATGAATAAAGTTCTTTTATACTACTCCAGTCAGTAAATTCTCCTGTTTGAGAGGACAGCCGATCAATAGCATGAACACTCATTTTTTGAGGATCTTCTGTATGATTACTTATGGTAAGAACCGTCTCTCTTCCCTCTCGTGAATGATACCAAAAATCTTCAATTTCATGAGAAGGAAGGTCTATAAATCCAGATTGTCCGACATTAAATTTTTCATCTGTAAAACGAAGATAACGTAAACGATCTATTCCATTTATTTCTGAAAGAACAAATAAAATATTTTGATTTCCAATTTTTAAAAAAGATTTTATTTTTAAAGGTTCATAACTTAATGGAAAATATTCATTAATAAAATGTGATGTTTCTCCATTAAACGGTCCTTGATTAATGGATTTTTTATATAAAATTCGATTGTGATTCAAATCAACATCATAATAAAGAGAAAGAGCAACTGCATTTCCTGAATTATTGATCATCACTTCAATATCCAAAAAATTTGAATCTTCAGAAAGAGTTTGAATGACAACAGGATCCGTTTGCGGCCACTGTTGATCTATCATTTTTTCTACATAAAAAGTTGGACTCAAACTATTTTCAAGTTCATGTTCATCAACCCATCCGACCATTCCATTTCCATCACTTGCTAAGAACAAATCCCAATGTGTATGGTCAATATCAATCGTTATCAAATCATGAAAAAAGGACTCTCTCCAATTTCCATTTCGTTCACGATAAACCGTCTCAATTTTATATCGATCAACATTATCTATTCGGTCACCAAATAAAAAACCAACTAAAACTTCACCTGTCTCCAAATAAATTGACTTCATTTCAATAAGATTTGCTTCAGGACCTGAAGCCGTTTCAAAAATCAACTGAGGAGCCCCAAAATCTTCTTCCCCAGAAAATTTAGTTTGTACATAGACTTGGCTGGTTTGATTTTCTTTACCTAAAACATACAAGAAGATCTCAGTTCCATCATTTAACTGAAAAATTCGAGGTTGAAGAGTTGACTTTGAATTTTCAAAAACACGCTGAGGAGTTCCCCAAGATCGATCACCTGTCTTAAAAGTGAGAGTTCCAGATTCTTTTGATGGAACACCATAAATTGATTTAATTTGATTTCCATAATTTAAAAAATAAGTCGTTTGAGCTTGCAAAGACTCTACAGGAACAATCTGGACTTGTGTCCCTTCTACTTTAAAAGAAAGATCGACTTCAGAATAATCTAAAGCATTCACTAACTGAAACACCGTTTCATTAACGCTCTGTGGGTCGATTTCACGATTATAATTTAAAATAATTTCCGAACGAACAAGAACTTCAGTCGCTTCTTGATTAGGCATAGTAGAAATAATTTTTGGTATTTCCTCATCTGTAAAATCGTTAGTCATGAAACTAAAATTTTCAATTTCATTTATAAAAGAATTACCTGCTAAATCTCGAATTCCATCTTCCCCCGTTACTTCTACAATATAAGTAGAATTAGGTAACAAGCTTTGAGTGAATTCAAATCGAATCACGTGATTAGAAACTAAAATTGATCCAGATATTTCATTGGATTGCTTATCCTTTACACTGATATGGATTGTTGAATCAGGATCTATAGATTCAGAAAATTTCAACTGAATCGCTTGAATATTATAAGCAGTCCAACCAAACGCTTCAGGCGATGAACTCACAAAACGAGGAGACTCATGATCAAGAGAATCATTTTGGCATCCGCTAAAAACAAAAAAAAGAAATAAAAAAATCAGTCTTTTTAACTGCAAACCCATGACGCTACCTCTTTCACAACCAAGAGGTGATTATTCATTAGGTTATAATATGTCAATCTTTGAAATAAAAAGACGAGAAAATTTTTTCTCTCGTCTTTTTAACTATTTCACAAAATTTATTTTGCTGAAGTCGCAGCCGGAGCTCTTTGAGCTTCTGCTTGTGCAAGCTTTTCAATATTAACTTTTTCAAGAGCAGTGGAAATGGAAGGTTTAAGTGTCTTTACATCAGAACCACAAACCGTTTTCGCCTTCACCGGAATATTAATATAGAATCCATCTCCTGATACCTCTCGTCTATATTCGGTTACAACCATCCGACATTTCTTTGTATTGTCTTTGGAACCAAACCACTGAGAAAGTATTTTACTTAATGATTCGGTTTCAGGAACACGATTTCCGACCCCATCTGGAGGAAGTGCTAATGCGGATGTGTGGATCATTGTTATTGTAAATACTGCTAAAAATAGTTTTTTCATGGTTCTCTCCTTCTTGGGATACTCATTAAAAGAGCAAAGACAGTGCCAGAAAAAAACCTTAAAAAAACAAGCAATGAACAGAAATGTTTCACTAAAAATCCCTACACTTGTTCTCTTTTTAGACATTACGGAAGGTCAAAAATGACACTCTTAGGGCTCTTAAAAAATAAAGAAGGACGAAAGCACACACCCTGTCTTTCGTCCTTCTTTATTTTTGCTGTACAAATTTATTTTGCTGAAGTTGCAGCCGGAGCTCTTTGAGCTTCTGCTTGTGCAAGCTTTTCAATATTAATTTTTTCAAGAGCACTGGAAATGGAAGGCTTAAGCTTCTCCACAGTTCCTGTACAAATCTCTTCAGATTTTAATGGAGTATCTACAGAAACATAGAAACCATCCCCACTAAACTCTGTTCTTGAATCAGTCAGAACGACTCTGCATTTTTTCGCTTTACTTAGTCCAAACCACTGAGAAAGTATTTTACTTAATGATTCGGTTTCAGGAACACGATTTCCGACCCCATCTGGAGGAAGTGCTAATGCGGATGTGTGGATCATTGTTA
>PBMP01000058.1 GCA_002722705.1 Pseudobdellovibrionaceae bacterium
CAATTTATTTTTTTTGGAGATCTTGATGCGTACACGATGCAAAATATTTATCGAACTTTAAAAGCGGGGTCTGCAGCGTCGTTGATTCGTAACTCAGACTATTCAGCCCCTGATGTTCGTTTTTTGGGGGTACTGCCAGAGGATATTAAAAAATATGATCTGAACGATTATCCTGTAAAAGAGAATGATGCTCAAGAAGTCAGAGCACTAAAAAAAGCTAGGGATGTTCTCGATAATGACCCTTTCTTTAAAAATAAAAAAAATAAAGATGTAGCAGATGTTCTAAGGTGGCTCATTAAGAATAAAAGACGTTGTGAGCAACAGGCTCTCTTTACGGTAGATCCACGAGATCCAACCAAACCTGAAAAAATTATTCTCGAAAAGATAAAAAAAGGAAATTATATTTAGAGTCTAAAAAAAGGCCTCATTATAAAATGAGACCCTTTTTTCTTTCAGTTACTGAACGTTTACTAATTCTACTGTAAAAAGAAGAGTCGAGTGAGCGGGGATTGCACTCCCCATCGCATGAGACCCATAGCCCATTTCAGGAGGGATAGTGAGTTTACGAACTCCTCCGACCTTCATTCCGGCAAATCCTTCATCCCAACCTTTGATGACTTGTCCTGTACCGAGCTTAAACTTGAAAGTTTCGTTTCGATCTAAAGACGAGTCAAACTTTTTTCCGTTGGTAAGGGTTCCTGTGTAGTGGACCTCGATCATTTTTCCTTTTTCCGCAAGTTTTCCGGTTCCAATTTTTACATCTTCGATTTTAAAACCTTTAGCTGCGGTAACTTGTTTTTTTGTTGCGTTTGCTTCATTTTCTTCGTTACAGCTTACGATCGTCAACATGACAAGAGCTCCAACGATTAGTGTCATTTTTTTTAGATTCATTTTCATGACAAAACCTTTCTTTCTTAGATTGAACAAAAAAGATGCCACACTCTGATTCCTCAGGCAACATAGGAAGAGAGGAGATTTTTTATGAGTGGATTTGAAGCAATTATTTATGGGATGGTTCAAGGACTGACTGAGTATTTACCGGTGAGTAGTTCCGCTCATTTAATTCTCCTTCCTCGATTTCTAGACTGGAAAGATCCGGGGTTGACGTTTGACGTGATTCTTCATTTTGGAACTCTTTTATCCACTTTAATTTATTTTAAAAAAGACTGGGTGTTAGTATGGAAATCACTTCCTATTCATAAAACCCCTGCTCGCCCAGAAATTGATTGGAAGCTTTTAAGTATGGGAACCTTCCCTGTTTTGGTTGCAGGGGTTTTGTTTCATGATTATGCAGAAACTATTTTTAGAGGACCGATGGTACTGGCATGGACTCTTTCAATAGGTGGTTTTTTATTGTTTTTAGTGGATCGATTTTTTCCTCAAAATAAAAATCAAGAACACCTTTCTTCAAAAGAAGCGTGGGGAGTTGGACTCATTCAATGCTTTGCACTCATTCCAGGAGTTTCTCGTTCTGGATCGACAATGACAGGTGGACGAATGCTTGGTTTAGATCGTGAAACATCTGCTCGATTTTCTTTTTTAATTTCAGGTCCAGTCACCGCAGCGGCAGTTATCTATGAATTAAAAAACTATCAAGAACTTTTTCATTCTGGAGTTGAAGCTTCACATCTGATTATTGGATGTTTTAGTGCTTTTATTTTTGGGTGGATTGCAATCGACAGTCTTTTAAAAATTGTGAAACGTTTTGGTTATTTGAGTTTCGCAATTTATCGGATCGCCTTAGGAATCCTTATTTGGAAAACACTAGTTTAGCGCTTCTTTTTAGCAACTTTTTTTTTCTTTGTCGCTCTAAGCGCACGACCGACCTTTCCTCCTAAAACCCCATGCTGAATGAGGTCTTTATGGTGGTCGACCATGTTTTGCCGATAATCAGAGATCATCTCTTCAACAGCTCTGAGCTCGTCTTCTAGCTCCCAACGAGCCATCAACATGATTGCAAGATCTTCATGGCTTTCAGGTTGAGCCATTGAGTCATAAACTTTGAGTTTATGGCGCAATCCTAAACTTCTTTGAATGAGTGCAACTTTTTTTTGTTTATCCATTTGAGGACCCACTAACAATTTGGCGAAGGACGTATTGTAAAATTCCGCCATTTTTGTAGTACTCAATTTCATTCGGAGTATCGATTCGGCTGATTACTTCAAATGTTTTTTGTGAACCATCTTCGGCGGTCGCAGTCACGCTGAGGGTATCTTGAGGAGAAAGAGAGTCAACTCCGGTTATGTCGTAAGTCTCTTTTCCTGTGAGTCCCAAGGACTTCCAGCTTTCACCCTCTTTAAATTGAAGTGGAAGAACGCCCATTCCAACAAGATTTGAGCGATGAATTCGTTCAAAGCTAGATGCGATCACTGCTTTTACACCCAGAAGATTTGTTCCTTTTGCGGCCCAGTCTCTTGAGGATCCAGTTCCGTACTCTTTTCCTGCAAGGATCACCAATTCAGTTTTATTTTTTTGATACTCCATTGAAGCATCAAAAATAGTCATGGGTTGACCTGAAGGTTGATATTGAGTGAATCCTCCTTCTGTTCCTGGAGCAAGGAGGTTACGAAGCCGAACGTTTCCAAAAGTTCCTCGCATCATGACTTCATGGTTTCCTCGGCGAGATCCAAATGAATTAAAGTCTTTTGGATCTACATTTTGAGAAACAAGGTACGTCCCCGCAGGGGAGTCCGCCGTAAAGGCTCCAGCTGGAGAAATGTGGTCGGTCGTTACAGAGTCTTCAAGAAGAGCAAGGACTCTTGCTTTTTCTACGTTTTTCATGGGTTCAGTTTTAAGAGTCATTTCTTGGAAGAACGGAGGTTCTTTGATGCAAGTCGATTCTGTTTTCCATTTATATAAATCGTCTTTTGGAAAATCAATCGCCTGCCATTCTTGAGGACCGGCAAAGACATCTTGATAACTGCTTTGGAATTGCTGGCTAGTGACATGTTCGTTTACTAGTTTTTGAATTTCTTCTTGAGTAGGCCAAATGTCTTTAAGGAAGACATCCTTTCCATCTGTATCTTTACCGATAGGATCTTTTGAAAGATCAATCTGTACGGTTCCTGCAATTGCATAAGCAACTACAAGGGGAGGAGACGCCAGATAGTTCGCACGGACATGAGGACTGATTCGACCCTCGAAGTTTCTATTTCCAGATAAAACACTTGCAGCTACGAGTTTCTTTTCTTCAATTCCTTTTTGAATATGAGAAGGAAGAGGACCGGAGTTTCCAATACAAGTCGTACATCCATATCCAACTGTGTTGAATCGCAATGCCTCAAGAGATTCCAAAAGTCCTGCTTTTTTTAAATAGTCGGTGACCACTTTGGAGCCGGGAGCTAAGCTCGTTTTTACCCAAGGTTTTGTTTGTAAGCCTTTTGCTGCGGCTTTTTGAGCAACAAGTCCTGCAGCCATAAGAACACTTGGATTAGAGGTGTTTGTACAGCTTGTAATTGCTGCAATGACCACTGATCCATGTTGGATTTCATAAGACTGTCCTTGTTCATCTGTGACTGAGATGGATGCATTGACATCTTTGGGTTCGCCTTTAATTAAAGAAGGGAGAACTTCGGTGAATTTTTTATCCATCTGATCAAGATTAATGCGGTCTTGAGGTCGTTTAGGACCAGCTAAACAAGGAACTACTGTCGAAAGGTCTAAAGAAAGAGTGTCACTATAGGTGGCCTCGCTTGAGTTTTCATCAAACCACATTCCTTGTGCTTTGTAATAGTCTCTGACTTCTTCTGCCTTTTCAGTTCTACCAGTGAGTTTAAGGTACTCGGTTGTTCTTTCATCAATAGGGAAAAGACCGCAGGTGGCTCCATATTCAGGTGCCATATTTGCGATGGTTGCTCGATCGGCAAGAGAAAGGTTTGCTAGACCCGGTCCATAAAATTCAACAAACTTCCCAACGACCCCTTTTGCTCTGAGCATTTCAACAACAGTGAGAACAAGGTCCGTAGCAGTGGTTCCAGGTGCAGGCGTTCCTGTGAGTTTGAATCCGACCACTTGAGGAATGAGCATCGTTACTGGTTGTCCTAGCATAGCGGCTTCAGCTTCAATTCCACCGACACCCCAGCCAAGAACCCCAAGTCCATTGATCATCGTGGTATGGGAGTCTGTTCCAACGAGTGTATCAGGGTAAATTTGATTGGTTTCTCCACGTTTTCCAATCATTGCAACATGAGAAAGGTACTCTAAGTTTACCTGGTGAACAATTCCTGTGTTTGGAGGTACCACTCGAAAGTTTTTAAATGCGGTTTGTCCCCATCTGAGGAATTCATATCTTTCTTTGTTTCGTTTAAATTCAATATCAGTATTCTTTTTCAACGCTTCAGAGTTTCCAAAGTAATCCACTTGAACGGAGTGATCGATCACTAGATCTGCAGGTTGAAGAGGGTTAATTCGGGTTGGGTCTCCCCCAAGTCGTTTCACAGCGCCTCTCATTGCTGCAAGGTCTGCAACTGCAGGAACGCCTGTAAAGTCTTGAAGCAGAATTCTTGCAGGAGTAAATTGAATTTCATCTTTCGGGGAGGCTTTTGGATCCCAGTGAGCAATTGATTTTGCTTGTTCTGCAGTCACTGCGATTCCGTCTTCGTTTCTCAGAACATTTTCTAAGAGAATTTTCAGAGAGAAAGGAAGTTTAGAAAGATTGGTTCCTGTTTTTTTTTCGAAAGCAGGAAGAGAGTGATATTGAAGAGTCTTTCCTTGAGTCGAAAGCTCTGTTGCCGTTTCATAAGAGTTTGTTTTTGGATTCATTCTTCATGTTTAATTCAAAAAGGAATGAAAAGAAACGACTACTTAGCGTTTTTTTTTGCTTCTCGACCTACTCGAATTCTCCAATCAAAAAGCCAAACAAGCCCAGCTCCTGTCATTCCGAGCAAAAACCAGACAATCCAAACTGTGTTTCGGTTTTGATTCGAAGTTTTTTTGTCAACATTCCAAGGAAACTCGATGAGTTTTGCGACCCAGGAAGCGGATTCATTTCCGTCCCACTCGGCAAGCTGGTTGAGAACCGTTGGTATTGCAGTACCTGATTTCTTTTGACTCCAATCGATATCTTGTTGCACTTCCAATGGAATTGGAAAGTGAATGAGGTCTTTTTCTGTGCTTGGAATTTGTATTCGGACATCTGCATCGACCTCGTAATGGGAGTCTATGACAGGAACAATTTTGAGTCCTCGTTTTGTTTCATAAATTTTACGAGTGGCTCCAACGGTAACAATCTGAGAGTTGAAAGAACGTGGGATTAAATCGAGTGTGGTCGCTAAGAAAAATTCATCTGCTCCTGGATGAATTTCCAGGAGGACTCCTCTTTTGTTCCACTGAAAGGCTGCTTGAGTCATAATATAGAACAAATCTTGAAAAGAGAGTGGCTCTTTAGTGCGAGTCTCATTTGAAACTTGTGAGAGAGCCATATTGTCTTCGACTCTTTTTGCATCTTTTGGGCTAGCAAATGTTCGTATAAACTCAAGGGTTCCATCAATTGATCCTGTCACTCCAGCGGTAGAGATCCAGTTTTTTTCTTTCACCCAGCGATGATCAAAGTCCCAGAAAACTTGAGGGTATGTTTTTTTAACAGCTTCATTGGACATAAAATGGGAAGTTGCTTTTTTTCCACGAAGAATTCCAGAATGAGCCAAAAGACGAGACCCTTCGCAAACAGCCAGGATGCCTTTGGCTTTGGGAAATCTTTCTTTTGCGAACTGAACTAAATCAAGTTGAGTGGGGTCAAGAAGAGCAGGAATGACCCAGTAGTCTACTGCGGGCAGAGATTTAAAATCAAAATCAGGATAAATCGCAAGAGCTCCTGTCGTTGGAATCAGTGCTTTTGTTTGAGCAACAGTATAGACTTCAAAGGCTTTAGATTCTTGTAGGAGTGCATAAGGGTATAAGACATCCGAAATTTGAACTCCCTTATGATCGAGAAGAAGAGCAACTTTTGGTAAATTTGATGACTTCGATCCTTTATTTTTTTTCTGCTGAGTAAATTCAAGTGGGGCCGGTTCTTTATGAATCAATGTTTTTGAAAATGTAGAAAGAGCGACCATCACTCCAACAAACAGAGGAAAAAAGAGAAACCCTAAAAGAAGAGCAATATTTCTTTGCGTTGCGTAATTGATTTTCATGGACTGAGTTGTCTCGTGTTTTGCGTTTCAAATCAAGCATTGGAGTTTATCTAGACAAATTCAATTCAATCGTTTAGTTGAGGAGGGCTTGATTAGAGGGGGAGAGAACATTGAATATCGCTGAATTGAGATCGCCTGACTTAAGAAGTCTGAGTCCTGTATCCTCTGGGGTTTCTGGTTTTTCACATACGTCGTTGATTGATCAGACTCTCACCTTAGAGGCCTTTCATCCATTATCTGGAACTCTTGGTGGAATTCCTTTTGTTAAGGTCGTTTATGATCTTAATACCCAAAAAATTCATTTTTTGAATCATTCCCAGTACCCTTTTCACGTAAATTACATAGCGCTGGAAATTTTAAAAATGTCTGAGGCAGAATTGGATGCACAGCTCGATGATTTTAATCACAAAGTTTATTTAGATCCTGATCGAGACTTCTTCCTCGGAAATATTGCTCTTTATCACAAAGATGGAAGTGCATTTTTTACGCTCGAAACAGTTGAAGTCGATAATATGAATATTCATATGATTCGCGAGTTTTATGAGTCTGTGAAAAAAAAGGTGGATCCTACGATTCCTTTGTATTTCAAACCAGCAAATCATTTACAAGAATCAGCAATCGCAGAAGTAGACCCTCAAATCGTACCACGGGTTTGGAGTCATGAGTTATTTGCTTCTAGTCACTTTATTCCGCTCCACGCAGGGATTGCTGAAGGACGACTCCGGTGGTTTCAGAGTGAAGATGAGTACCGAGAACAGGTCATGTCCATCGAATGGCATGACATTGTGGTTATGGAGAAAGTTCCTGAAGACATTCCAAGAGTGTCGGGGATGATTAACACTGGACATACGACTCCTCTCTCTCATACGAATGTTCTTGCAAGTGGATGGAATATTCCCAACGCAATTCAAATTGGAATTGAAAAACAAATTGATGCAGAAAAGTTAGACTCTAGCTGGGTACGATATGAGGTGGATAGCAATGCGAGCAGCGTTTCTCTTCAAAAAATTCCAGAACCCCAAGTGGTTCCAGAAAGACCTTCGTGGTCTCTTCACCAGGTTTCCTTAGAAACTCCGAAAATTGAAAAAATTCCAGTTCGACCGATTCAAGAGCTTTGCGATGATGATCGATCAATTTATGGAACCAAGGCTTCACATTTGGGAGAGCTTGCTCATGTGTTTTCAAAAGGGTCCAAGAGGCTGTTAGGTTATTATCGGATTCCTCGACCACCACGAGAGAATTTAATTCCCTATGTCGCTCAACTTTTAAATACAGAGTCTCATCTGGTCTCAGAAAAGGCAGTTGAATTTTTGAAAACAAACTTTAAAGTTCCTCGAGGGATAGCCATTCCGTTTTCAGTTCAACAGGATTTTCTCACCTCTTCTTGGCAAATCCAACAGACCATTGGTCGATTGAAAATGGCTCTTGAATTGGGAGCAAAAGAAATTGATACCGTCTCTGTTCGATTACAAACATTGATTAGAAATGCGCCTATGTCTAGAAAAATGAAGGCTTATTTAGATGAGGTTATTTCCGAGCACTTAAGTGGTGTCTCAGAATTTGTCGTTAGAAGCTCCTCAAATGCCGAAGATCTTCCTGGGTTTTCAGCTGCAGGCGTGTATGAATCAAAAAGTCATGTAGATACAGCTGAACATATTTTTGAAAGCATAAAGGAAGTTTGGGCTTCTCTTGTGTCACCAAGAAGTGTTCGGCTTCGAGAAGAAGTTGGAATTCGTTTGGAAGACACCTATATGGGAGTCGTTATTCAGGAGCAGGTTGAAGCCGAGATGAGTGGTGTTTTGGTAACGACTAATCCGATGAATAAAAGAGATTTTAGAAATGTTTATATTAATGCTTCTTTTCAATCCACTGAATCGGTGGTGAGTGGAGTCGGTAAGCCCTATCAATTTTTATTTAACACTGTTGAAGGAGGAGGGAGGACACTCTCTGTTGGAGATCATTCTGAGGGACTTTCTTCTCAATTAAAAAATCAACTGCAGCAACTTTCTTTGGCAGGTAGGTTTCTGCAGTCACATTTTTCTCCTGATTATACATTTAAGCAGCCCGTTGATATTGAATGGGCAATAGGGAAAAAAGATATTTATATTTTGCAAATAAGGCCTTATGTGAAGTGATGAGAAAACCGATTTTTCTTTATTCTGTTTTTCAGTTTTTCTTCCCTCTTTATCTTTGGCTTCCTCTTTTTTTTGAATTTCAGCAAAAAAATGGAATTTCTGAAGCGAATATTTTTCAAATACAATCCCTTTATTACGTTGTCTTTTTTTTATTAGAAATCCCAGGAGGGATTTTTGCAGATCGGTTGGGATATCGAAAGACTCTTTTTTTAGGAATGGTGAGTTCAGTTGTCTCACATATTTTTGCAATTTTTTATCCTACTTATCTTGGCTTTTTAAGTCATTTTGTTCTTTTGGCATTTGCACGTTCTCTTATTTCTGGAACTGCAAACGCTTATCTTTATGAGCTTTTAAAAGAAAATAACTCTCTTGAGCTATATGAGGAAGTAGAGGGACACGCACGTTCTTACGGTTTGCTAGGAAAAGTAGTGGGCTGGGCAGGTGTCGGGGTTTTGTTTTCTTATCGCATTACCCTTCCATATGAAATTTCTCTTATTTTTATGATGATTGCAGGAGGAGTTTGCTTATTATTGCCTTCTCTTTCTCAAAGGAAGCCTCTGAATGTTCGTTCTTATTCGTTTGATTCTTTCATTCGGGAGGGAGAATTTTGGGGGTTAGCGATTCAGGGAGTGGCTCTTTTTACTCTCGCACGGATCGTGACAGTCAATCTTTTTCAACCGTTTTTGATTTTTCAAAAATGGCCGACAGCTGTTCATGGAATTGTATTGTCAGGAGCAACTCTTTTGGAGGCATTTGGAAGTCATCAAGCGAGTCGTTGGATGGAAAATAGAGATAAGGTTTTGTCTGTGGGTATTTTATCTATTTTTGCATCTGTGGGGACAATTCTCCTTTTTTATCTACCCAAAACTGCTTCTTTAGTTTTATTTGGGTTTCTTTGTTTTATTTTTGGAGTGGTCTTTCCAATTCAAAAAAAGTTAGTTAAAGACTCAATCTCCCACCCTGAAAGTCGAGCAACCTTTCTTTCTGTGGAATCAATGCTCGACCGTTTAGGAGCAGGGCTGTGTACAGGACTTCTTTCTTCTTTTATTGGAGATTCTAAAATGGTCACTGGAATTGAAGTCGTAAGTGTGGGTTTAGGGGGTTTGGTTCTTCTGAGTACCTTTGGGATGATTTACCAAAAACGTCGGAAGTCACACTGCGTTTGATTTTTATTCTTTCTTAAATCTCTAGTGAAGTGTGCTTCAATTTTTTATTCTTATTTGAATTAAGTTGTTAACTATCCGAAATTTAAAAGTTAAATAAATTATATAGAGATAGAAGTGAAACGTAATTCATCTGACTATTTTAATATTTTTTTTAGATTTTAGGGGCTTCTAAAAATTCTTGTATTTTCAGGGTGATATTCAGCTTTGACTCGATTATGAAGAATGAATCTATAAAAATTAAATGAGTGGAGGAATCCTCAGTGATGGAATTAACAACTATGTATCAAGCAGTTCCTGCGGCAGGTGTCGTTGGGTTGATTATTGCTTTTATGGTGTATCGATCAGTTGCTGGTCAGTCTGTTGGGACTGATCGTATGGCAGAGATTGCAGGTCAAATTGAAGATGGCGCGATGGCTTTTCTAAAGAGAATGTACATTCTCTTAGTGGGATTTGTCTTAGTTGTTGCCGCTCTTTTAGCATTCAAAGTGAATGTTGAAACTTCAGGTGCGTTTTTAGTCGGTGCTTTTTGTTCAGTCCTTGCCGGTTTTTTTGGTATGAAATCAGCAACGAAAGCAAACGTAAGAACTGCAGCTGCGGCGAAGGATCATGGTGTTGCAGCGGCGTTGATGGTTGCTTTTAATGGTGGGGCTGTGATGGGTCTTGCAGTTGCAAGTCTTGGCTTACTAGGCGTTGGTGCTCTTTACCTTGTTTTCGGGGGAAGTGCTGAAGGGGCTTCTATTATTAGTGGTTTTGGAATGGGAGCGAGTTCGATTGCTCTTTTCGCGCGTGTCGGCGGAGGAATTTATACAAAAGCAGCAGACGTCGGATCTGATCTTGTTGGAAAGGTAGAAGCAGGGATTCCAGAAGATGATCCAAGAAACCCAGGTGTGATTGCTGACAACGTCGGTGACAACGTCGGTGACGTTGCTGGAATGGGTGCTGATATTTTTGAATCTTACTGTGGTTCAATTATTGCGACAATTGCGATTGCAGCAACGATGGGATTTACTCAACTTGAGTATCTTGCTGGAGACGCTGAAAATGGCCGTGAACTTTTAATGGTTCTTCCATTGATGATGGCTTTTGAAGGCTTGATTGCAAGTATTATTGGTATCTTTAGTATGAGAGTTTTGAAATCAATGGATCCTGCAAAGGCACTTCGATTGAGTACAATCATTGCGGCTCTGCTTTTCTTTGTATTTGCTTATTTAATGATTCAAACGTTTGGACTAAATACCTCTATTTTTGCAGCTGTATTTGCTGGAAGTGTAGGTGGAATTTTAATTGGTCTCATCACTGAGTACTATACCGCTTCTAAACCCGTATTTAGAGTGGCTGAAGCTTCAAAAACTGGACCTGCTACAAACATTATTCATGGGATGGCCGTTGGACTTGAGAGTACTGTGATTCCTATTTTAATTATTTGTGCAGCAACTTATGCAGCTTATTCATTCGCTGGACTTTACGGAATTGCATTGGCAGCGGTAGGAATGCTTGCAACTGTGGGTGTAACGATGTCCGTGGATGCTTACGGACCAGTTGCGGATAATGCTGGAGGTATTTCTGAAATGGCTCAATTAGGTCCAGAAGTAAGAAAAATCACAGATGGTCTTGACGCAATTGGTAATACAACCGCAGCGGAAGGAAAAGGGTTTGCAATTGGATCAGCAGCATTAACTGCTCTTGCGTTATTCTCTGCATACGGACAAGCAGTTGCTTCTGCACGTGGAGCTGAGAGCTTTGTCATTGATATCACTCAGACTCAGGTGGTGATTGGAATGTTCTTGGGAGGCGTTCTTCCATTCTGGATTGGCGCACTGACAATGACTTCTGTTGGCCGTGCTGCTGGGAAGATGGTTGATGAAATTAGAAGACAGTTCAGAGAAATTCCAGGACTTCTTGCAGGTGAATCAACTGCAAAGCCAGACACTGCTCGTTGTGTAGATATTTCTACACAAGCAGCATTGAAAGAAATGCTTTTACCTGGGGTTGTGACTGTTCTTGCTCCAGTTGTTGTTGGCTTTGGATTGGGTGCAGAAGCTCTTGGTGGGATGCTTGCTGGTGCAACTCTTACAGGTGTTCTTTTAGCAATTTTGATGTCAAATGCTGGAGGAGCTTGGGATAATGCCAAAAAGTATGTTGAACAAGGAAAGATTGATGGTGAATCCAAAGGCGGAGAAGCTCATAAAGCAGCTGTTGTGGGTGATACTGTTGGTGATCCGTTCAAAGATACTTCAGGACCATCAATGAATATTCTCATTAAGCTCATGAGCATTGTTTCATTGATTTTGGCGCCGTTGATTGCTTAATCAAGAAGTTCAATCGTTTAAGAGCCCTCCGTTTTTAAAAATGGAGGGCTTTTTTTTTGTAGGTACATCATTTATGAATCATCTCTTTTTTATTTTTTTTTCTCTGTTCTCTTGTCTTTCAAATGCAATGGAATCTTCTGACCAAACTTTTCTCATAGACTTAGTCAATTTAAATTCAAGTTCTCACTCTATTGAGGGATGTGACCGAGTCAGACAACGTATTTCACAGGAAGCTAAAAAATTGGGGTTAAACGTAAGAACATTTGAACTTCAAGAAAAAAGAAAAATTTTAATGATTGAAGCTCAAGATGCACAGCCAGAGATTTTATTTATTGGTCACGTAGATACGGTTTTTTCAAAAGATTCTTCTTTTCAAAAAGCAACGCTTCTTAAAGAAAAAATCAAAGGACCTGGTGTCATTGATATGAAATCAGGAATTGTCTTGATGTTTAGCATTTTAAAAAAACTTTCTCCTCAAAATCGGAAAAAAGTTAGGATTTTATTAAATGATGATGAAGAGCTCGGTTCTTTTATCTCTCAGAAAAAACTACGCGAACTTTCTAGAGGAATTCCTTATGGACTCGTCTTTGAGCCTGGATTAGCAGACGGATCTTTTGTTCAATCGCATTCAGGAGTTTTTTGGTTTGAGGTTGATGTAAAAGGAAAAGCAGCACACGCAGGAAATCATCCCGAAAGAGGAGTGAATGCATGTCTTCAGCTTTCTCAATGGATTCAAGAAATTCAGAAATTAGAAAACCCTAAAAAGAAACTCACGATCAATGTCGGAAAAATAGAGGGAGGAAATCAAACGAACGTTGTTTGTGAAAATGCAAAAGCGTTTTTTGATCTCAGATATGTGGATCCACGTGACTTAGAAAGCTTCAAAAAACAACTTCATATAACATTAAAAACAAAAACTGTTTTTTCAGATAAAAAAGAATCTGTATCAGTTCAATGGAGACATCTGGTTTCGATTCATAGCATGCCTTCGAGTGCATCTGAAAAGATTGTTTCAGTTGCTAAAAAGTTAGCGAAAAAAAATCATTTTGATTTTCGTGCAACTCATGTGGGGTATGCAAGTGATGCAAACCATCTTTCTACTCTTGGAATTTCACTTTTAGTGGGAGTCGGACCTTATGGAGGACATATGCACCACTCTGAGGAGTTCATGAAAATAAGTTCTTATGATTCTCGTCTGAAATTTGTAACCGCTCTTGTTCAAAAGCTTTTGTTCTAGCCACCTTATTTAGCCGTTCATCCAAAATATACCTGATTTAAATTGTTTTAACTTGATTCGGTATGTCTAAATATGCTAGAAGGCATCATGAACAGACTAAAGTATTTTGCTGTGGCTTTTGTTGGATTGAGTTTTTTTTATGCTCATGCCGTTCCTTTGAGTTTATCAGAAAACGAAATTGAAGAGACCGTTGATTTCGAGGAAGTTGATGAAACAATCAATGAAGATGGCAGTAGTGGAATGGTTGGTCAGGTTCGAAGCGGTTTTTTTGTTCCTGTAATTGAAGTTCCTGAAGGTGTTTTTGATCTGATTCAAAACGAAGTTGAAGAGCCTGAAGATCCAGTACTTACTGAGGAAGAACAAGTTGAACAAGCGAGACAAGATAATTTTCAGAATTGGGCAATTGCAGCTCAATCACGAGCGATGAGGCATGATCAAAGAGCTATTCTTTTTGTTTTTGGATCTTTCGTTCCTTACTATTCTCATGAAGATGTTCCTCGGACTGATCGAAAGAGTTTGGGAGGGGGAGTCGGTTTTGGGGTGTTACGAACCATTGATTACCCTGGAAAAAAAGTGGATTTCAATGCGCATATTGAAGATCAGATGAGTATTGGAATTGCAAACCATATTGAAACGACTCCAAATGAAATAAAAAAAGATTCAGTGGGATTTCTTTTTTCTAATTATGGTCGGTTTAGTTTCAGACTTACCCCCGCTAAAGTGGTTTCAGGGTGGACAGGAACGGGAGGATTTCATCTCACTAAAATACTATCGTGGAGAGGTGGGAAAAAAACAAAGGGAGCCGGAGGAATTAGTGCTCAAGCAATGGCTTGGGGAGGTCCTGCTTTAAAAAGACCTAAAGTTCACTTTGCATTTGGACCCCAAATTGGAGCTTTAATTATTTCTGATCATCACGGGAATAGGTTTGGAGACTTAGGTGTAGGGGGAAGGATTCAGGCTGGGGGAGAGCTTTGGAATGTTTCCGGTTCGGTTGCTCAAAATATGATGCAGAATACTTCAAAGTCTCCCACAGATAAAAAGTTTACTCATGTGAATGCGATCGTTCATGGGTATTGGTTTGTGATGAGTAAAAAGCAGTTAAAAAAAATGAAGACGCGACTAAAGTCTCGTCAAGTTTTTCCGTGGATGAGCATCAGCTTAGGTGTAGATCATCTTAAATTAGAAAAAGATGGGAAGTCTTCAGATCTTCAAGACGATGGATCGTTACGACCTGATCTTATTCAAACAGTTCAAGGAATGATTCATTTTGGAGTTGGTTTATGATTCAAGTTTTATTTTTAATTTTTAGTTTTTCAGTATTTGGAAGTACTCATCAGAGACACAGAGAAGTGATTTATGTGAATTACGACCCTCACTCTGCTTCAGCAGTACGAGAAAACTGTGATTATATTCGTTCTTCTGGAGGATTCGAATTTTACAGAGATCGATGGAATGCCGTTGTTTACTGATTAAAAGTAGGTCAAACTGATTCTAACGTAGTTTATTTTGCTCCTAATGAATCAAATGATGCAGAAAGAGCAAGAAAAGAAGAATTGTTGGCCGTTGAAGTAAAGCAACGCCCCCCTGAACTGAGACAGCCTTCATTGAATTTTAAGAAAGTTTTTGTTGAGTCAGTCACTGAGCGAAGAACATTAGCTAAAAAACAAAAAATTTGTATCGCTCTTGATCTTTCAGGGTCAATGAATGATGACTATGAAGAGCTCGTGAATGAAATTGCAAAAATCAAAAGAGCCTCAAGAAAAAATTTCCCAGGAGGTACTGATTTAGCTTTGCTAAGCTTTGGTCAAGAAGATAAAATTGTTGAAACTCAGTATCTTTCCGCAAACTGGGATGATATTTTTCAGTTTCTCAATGAACTTGGTGTTCGATCAAAGGGTGGCGAAGAATTTGTCTTTGATGCTGCTTATCAATGCTTGAAGGTTCACCAAACTGAAATTAAAAAGAATAAAAACTCAGATTCAGTTGAAAGAAAAATTATTGTTCTGACCGATGCAATTGGAGATGTAAATAAAGATACTCCAAGTATTTCAAAAATCATGAATTGGGCAGATCGAATTCAAGTTTCGGTACAGACGATTCATCCAGAAATTGAAACAAAAAAAAGCAATTTAAAAGACCATAGTGTTAATGCAGCTTTTGGATTGATGATTTCTGCTTATTCAGAAGAACAATGGAAATGGATTGAAAGAATATTGGTTGATCTTTACGCGACTGAGTTTGATTCAGTCGCAGGGGATATTAAAAAACAAAAACTTTTATTATTAGATAAAATTGGAGTTCTAAAACCAATTGGAGTTTTTCATCCAGCGTATACGTTGATTGCAGATCGCTCAAAAGAGATGGGTTGGTTTTCTCATTTTCTGACTCATGAAGAGCTCGAGTCCTTCTTTTTGGCAAGTACACCAGGTTTTCTTACCCCAGGTAAATTTGCCAACGTTCTTAGTTTTAGATTAGAGGTATTGAGTTTGTTGGTTTCTATGAATCCACGATTAAGTTTAGATGAAGTGAATTATCTTTCTGAGTCTGACAAAAAAGTTGTTGATTTGGTTTCAAGTATTTCAAAAAAATCTGAAGTTCGACTATTTAAAAAAGTGATGGCTCATTTGAAACGTCCTCGATTTATCGATGGTCTTGTGACTTTAGAGATTTTATCTTACTTCCAGAAAAAAGGTTTAAGAAAGTTAGATAAATTTATTAAAAAAAATCCAGATACTAATTTGATTGATTTAAGAAAAAAAAGTTTTGAAAGTCTTTCTCAGAATTTTAAAATCAGAGTTTTAGGGACGTCTTGGTGTCCGACATGTCAAGATTTTAAAGCTTTGAATTTGAAAGAAGTAAATTATTCTAAAAATTTCAAAATTCCAGTGGAGTATATTGATGTTACTGGCGGACTTCCTGTTGGGATCGAAAAAAAGACTGAATTTTATCCTGAAGTTCAACTGATTTCTGATGATCATCTCATCCGTTTTCAGGCTGGAATAAAATTAAAACAGGTCAATCGGGATTTTATTGATATGATCAATGAATATATTTTTGAAGAATACGAATTTTTAAAATAAAAATTTAAATATTTGTTTGTCCAGTTTTTAGAATATCAGCAATTCTTTTACATGCGTTGCCATCACCATATGGATTTATCGCTTCACTCATTTTTTTATAAAGAGTGGGGTTTTCAAGTAATTTAGTTGCCGCATTTACTATTTTTTCCTTGTCTGTTCCAACAAGTTCAACTGTTCCTGCTTCTACTGCTTCGGGACGTTCAGTGGTGTCTCTGAGAACAAGGACAGGTTTTCCCAGAGAAGGAGCTTCTTCTTGAATCCCTCCTGAATCCGTCAAAATAAGATAAGCTTGATTCATGAGGTAGATAAAAGGAAGGTAGTCTTGAGGGTCAATGAGGTGGACGTTTTCAAGGTTACCTAGGTGGTCATAAACTGGTTTTTGAACATTTGGATTTAAATGTACAGGGTAAACAATTTCGACTTCTTCTCGTTTTGATAGTGTTTGGATTGCTTCACAGATGTTTAAAAAACCTTGTCCAAAATTTTCTCTTCTGTGGCCAGTCATTAAAAGAAGTTTTTTTTCTGGATTTAGAAAGCTAAACTTTTCTTTTATATAAGTTTCTTTCTTCACTTTTTTTTCCACAAAAAGCAAAGCATCAATAACCGTGTTTCCAGTGACATAAATTTGATTTTTAGAAACATTTTCTTTGAGAAGATGAGATTCAGCTGTTGAAGTTGGAGCAAAATGAAGAGTCGCCATTGCTCCAGTGAGTTTACGATTCATTTCTTCTGGCCAAGGAGAGTAGATGTTTCCTGTGCGAAGTCCTGCTTCAACGTGTCCCAATGGGATTTTTTGATAAAAGGCACTTAAGCTCGCTGCAAATGTAGTGGTTGTATCTCCATGAACAAGAACCAGATCTGGTTGGTGTTCTTTAAGTACATGCTCTAAGGAGCCAATCATCTTTTGAGTGAGTGTCGTGAGTGTTTGGTTGGGAGTCATCAGATTTAAATCTGTGTCGGGGGAGATGTCAAAAAGTTCGAGAGCCTGATCGAGCATTTGACGGTGTTGAGCGGTGACACAGACATGTACTTCAAAAAAAGGATCTTCTTTTAAGGCGCGAACAAGAGGAGCCATCTTAATGGCTTCTGGTCGTGTTCCAAAAACAAGCATTATTTTTTTAAAAGGCTTCCATGGTTCCATCGTTCATCTATACCTTTAGACATTTTGGATGTCTTTTAAAAAAATAAAAATTTCAATAGGTTGTCTGATTTTTTCATGAAATGGAGGAGGTAAAATGTGCTTTACAATATGATGCAGTGTGTTATTTAGAGTGGAATTATTCAAAAGGAAATAGTCTATGAAAACTTTAAACTTGTTAGTGTGGTTGATCTCATTCTCTGCTTTCGCTGAAAAACCTATGAAGCAAGTGGAGTACTATGATGATTTAAAGTTGTTCTATACCTATGAATATTCAGAGCCTGGGACGGAGTGTGAGATTTGGTCTAGAAATAGTTACAAAGAAGAAAAAATTCGTGTCTGTTTGAGTCGATTTGATGGGCCATTGAAAGATCGACAAAGTGCTGAAGTGAGTCTAGGTGCTGTTGGAGGTGGGTATACCAATAGTCATCGATTTGGTTTTCAGGAAACAAACGATAATCAAGCGGATCATGGAATCAATACAGCAATTGCATTAGATGTCTCAACGAGACTAGATTTCCGTAACCTTCGTAGCTTTCAACGGATTCGAGCAGGTGGGCAACTCGGGAGTCGAATTTCAAAGCATAATTTTTCAGATCAAGGGGTGACTACTGACTTTAAGTTTAAAGAGAGAAGATTACTTACCATTTTCTTTGAGGCCTCCATGGGATGGAAAATTGTTGCGGTTGGAGCACCCTGTCAGCTTTTGGGAGGTTTTAAAGCGGGGTTTAGAGTATCAGATAGTAATCACTCTGGAAGAAGAGGGCTTGGAAACACCTTGATGCTGGCTCCGGGGCCTGAACTATCGTTTCAGTGCCGATCAAAAAATCAAAAACGGGACTTTAGACTTTCTACTTCAAGTCACTTTGGCGCAGTTCAAATGAGCCGAAACTCACGAGAAGGGGCAGAGGCCTTTAGTGAGGGTGGTCAACTGCTCACTCGTGCTTGGTTGCAGGAAGTTCGTCTTGAGTTTGAAACGCCTTGGATTGATAATCGGACCAGTATTTTCGGTGGGGTTGCAGTAACTGGTAAGGGTAATCAACAGGAATACGGTGACCAGGTAGGATCTCGGGTCCCTGTCGTTTTCATGCAAAATGATATCGCTCTTCGAATTCATTCCCCTCTTCAATTTAACGGAGGTCCCTTGGATATACGGCCCATCCTTCGGTATTTTGGAGGATATATGCTCAATCCTGCTGAGGGACGTTTAGATTCAAATCATCATACTCTCTTGTTTGGTGTGCGGTTTTCTCGTTAAGAACGCTCTTCCTTCACTCCTTTAGAGTAGAGCTCTTCAGATAGAAAAAATACTTGAATATTTGCATTTAGTAACTCGGTGAGTTAAAAAGTCTCTCAACATGAAACATCGAGTTATAAAGCCGTTCAATCCCAATTTTGTTTGTTTGGCACTGATTATTTTCAGTTTAAATGCTCGTGCCGATCGTTGTGAACGATTGTGGTCCTCTTACGGAGGCTTTCTAAACTATCATCAATCAAAAGTTCGAAAACTAGATGAAGATTCTATTTATGATTTTTATAAAGGATTTGATCAAACCTTTTCTCAAACAATTCATTTATGTAATGACGACCCCTTTTTAAGATCTTTTTTATTCGAGTCTTTGAAGACTTATTCAAGTTCTGCTGGAATGTGGTTTAAAAAAAATGAACGTTTTAGTTTCAAAAAAAAATTAAAGAATAAAAAATTAACGGACTCTGAAATAGAGCAAATCGTTTCTCAGTCGACTTTAAAATTTGCACATCGAGTTTCTAGACTCTTGCAAGAGAAACTAAAAGAAGTAGATACCTCATCCCAAAATTACGAGGTGGTTTTAAAGAGTATTCAACAGTTGATTTCAGATCGAGAGGATTTACTGAATCGGGGAATAGGGGTTTTGAGTAAATTTCAAAAGAAAGTTTATCAATTTTCAAATCGAATAGAAGATTCGTCCTCATGGATAGGTGCCGTTTCAGAAGGGTATATTGAGGGCGTCGATCGTTTTGATTTATCTAGAGAACGTGGTTTTGTGAACTATGTTTCGTTTTGGATGAGAGATTCGATTTGGTCTAAATTGATTGAAGATTTATATCTAGTTCGTATCCCTCAAGGTATATTTAAAGTAAACATTTCTATTAAAAAAGATTTTCAAAATGCGTTGCTGGAGTTAGATAAGACCGAAGCGGATCTGACTCCAGAAGAAAGAAAGAAGATTTTATCTAGAATTGGGGAATACTATAAATTTACAATTTATGAAGTAGAAAGAGCTTTAATGGTTCAAGGAAAACAGGTTGATTCGTTGAGCCACCCTCCAGAAAATAAAAAAAATGAAGAAGGCACCTATTCTCCACTTGTGGATCAACTCCCCAGTACTGTAGATGAAACCGATGTTCATATTTACAAAGAACAAAAGGAACAAGTTGTTCAATGGATTGATGAGACGGATTTTCTAAGCCCCCTTGACCGTCATATTTTTAAAATGAGAATTTTTTCTGAAAAAACTTATCGAGAAATTGCAGAATCTTTACCTGAATATTTTCCCGGACATAAAAAAGTGACCTATCAAGCGATCGAATTTCGGTTTAAAATATCGTTAGAGACTTTAAAAAAAGAATTTAAAAAAAGAGGTGAAAAATGAAGAAAATCATTTTTTACTTTCTTTTTTCTTTTCAAGCCTTAATGAGTCATGCTGATGAATGTGCCTTTATTTTTGAAAATGATGGTTTTTACGTCGAAGGAAAAGGTCTTTTTTATCAACCCATAAACGAACGCTGGACAAGAAAACAAACGGTGCCTGTATATGAACACGCACGGCAAAGATTTGAGTCTTCCATTTACGATCTTTTGGAAATGAATTTTGATTCACGTACCCTGTTTTCTTTTTATGAAGAAGTGGTAAATGCGAGTGAAAATGGATTTTGGAATAGTACAAAGAAACCTGATTTAAAAAAATTGAAAAAAAAGGATCCAAAAAAGTTAATCAATTCTCTTTCCTCGCAAGTTCGATTTGGTTTTTATCAGCTTTGGTTTGAAAAATTCTCAAAAGAAGAACGAGTTTCAGCGACTTTTCGATCAAAAATGGTTAGATCACTTAAAGCACATCTTGCTGATCGTAATCGTATTGCAGAAGCTTATTTGTGGTTGGTGAGAAAAATAGCAAAAATATACCTTCAACGTACCCGAAAACTTTCTCCTATGGATTTATTTCAATTAGGAGTCTTTGGGTTACTTATTGCGGTCGATCAGTATGACCCTTCTCGAGGGACCGAGTTTTCTACCTCAGGTGGAAATTGGGTGAGTTCAGTGATTGGGAGAGAAATTAAAAATCTTGATCGAACGGTTCGTTTTCCTGTTGAAATAATTGATCACTTGAACCGAATAAAAAAAGCAAAAAAAGATTTAGAGTTAAGGGGAGTGGAAGTAACTATTGAAGCTCTTTCAAGAGAAACAAAATTAAAAGTAGCGAGAGTAAGAGATTTAAGTTTTTTATCTACGAGTTTGGCTATTTCTACCTCTCCGATGGACTTTAGCTTTGAATCCGATGATCAAAAAATACACTCTGATTTATTAATCAAATTTTCTGTTCTTAATGAAGACGAAATCCTTCTTTCTTTAGATGAAGAAATCATTGCAAAACTAATTTCTGAGTCTTTAGAAAATGCAGGATTGACGGACCGTGAAAAAGTAGTGGTTCGGGAGATCTTTTTTACAGAAAATCCAAAGTCTCAAGCTGAGATCGGAAAAATGTTTAATCGTAGTCATGAAGGAATTCGCAGAGATAAAGTTTCTGCACTAAAAAAGATAAAAGAGTACCTCTTAAAAAGAATGGATAAGGGTTTATGAGTATAGTTTTAAAGAAAAAAAATATTCTTTTTCTTTTTGTTTTATTTTTTAATGCGACTCTTGGACAGGCAACAAAACTTTGTAATGATTTATTTGCTCAAAGTGCTGCTAGATTTACTCAACCCATAGAAAAAAGATTGAGTAAGGCTCAAGTCGCAGAAGTTTATAGTCGAGCTGAAATAAGATTTAAACGATCTTTAGAGCATGTGAGATCACTTCGGTTGGTGAGCTCGCTGGGAAGAGAAATATTGCATGAACTGATTAATAACTCTCCTCAGGCTTTTTGGTCAGATAAACAAAAATTAGATGATAAGAAAAGAAAGAGATGGAGTGACCCCTTCATTGAGGATTTATCTCGTCGAGCTCAATTTGGATTTTATGAACAATGGTATCGAGCATTTTTGAATAAAGTCGAAGTTCCTTCTGGGCTTAAAGCAGTGATGAAACGAAATTTAGATCTTCATATTCAAGATAGAAAATTTTTATTGGAAAAAAGTCTGTGGATGGTGCTTCTTCCTACAAAGATTTTTTACTCAAAAAGTCAAAAGCAGTTAAATATCATGGATCATTTTCAAGATGGTTTTTATGGGTTAGAGTTGGCAGTCGATCGTTTTAATCCAAGCAAAGGATTTACTTTATCCACCTATGCAAGAAATTGGATTAAGGAAAATATAAAAAGACGGCACGATGAAAGTTTTCGAGTGATTCGGTTTCCGGTTCATATTGTTTCACAAATAAGAAAAATAAAAAAAATAATTCAAAAAATAGAAGAAGAAGGAAAAAAAACCACTCCTCAAGAGATTGCACGTTATGCAAAAATGCCAGTGAGTAAGGTTCAAGAGACATTAAGATTTTTAGCTATGACTACAGAGTCTTTAACGCCTCAGAATTCAGAGGTACCAGGGTATGCTCAGTTACAACGAGCGGCAAGTGTCTCTGAAGACGAAATCATTGATCAAATAGAAAGCAAAGAAAATACTGAATATTTAATGGACGCCATTGAAAATGCGGGTCTAACTGAAATCGAAAAAACAATTATCTATAAAAGATTTTTAACCGACAACCCTCCTACTTTAAAATCGCTTGGTCAAAGTTTTAATTTGAGTCGAGAAAGAATACGTCAATTTCAAGTTAGAGGGTTACAGAAATTAAAAAAATATCTTTCTGAGAGGATGTAAGATGAAGTTTATTATTATAGGTTTTTTGCTCATTACTTGTTTTGTGAATCAATCAAAATCGGATGATTGTTATTTTCTTTTTCAAGAAAATTTGGATCGATTTCATACAGGAGAAACTAGAAAACAACGATGGAATAAAAGACAGGTTGCGCAGAAATATGATCAAGCTCAGGGTCGCTTTCGAGTTTCTTTAGAACGCCTTTCACAAGAACGTTTATCAATGAGTTTTTTGAAAAAATTCATTGATAACAGTCCTGAAAATCTTTGGATAAGAAGTAAAAAAGTTCAAATCACATCAAATAAACGATGGTCAAAAGAATTAATTTCTCAAATCCTCTTAGGGGCTAAATTTGGTTTGTATGAAAAATTCTATGAAGAGGCGATTCAGTCCGAGTCTCTTTCAAGTGAAGTTAAAAATCAACTCAGTCAAGCACTTCGTGAACATCTGAATGATCGAAATCAATTGATGCACAATCATATGTGGGTTGTTGCCACCCTATCTATTATTTATTTGGGAAAAAAAAGAAAACTAGATTCGATGGATATTTTTCAAGAAGGGATTTTTGGTTTAACGATTGCAGTAAATCGATTTGAACCTGAGCGAGGTTTTGCTCTTTCTGGATTTGCAGATAATTGGGTAAGACAATCGATTGCGCGAGCAATTCATAATCATGGAAGAACGGTTCGTTACCCTGTTCATCTCATTAGTCAAATGACTAAACTAAAAAAGGAAACCCAAAAATTGGCTCGAAAATATGATCGAGTCACGGCAGAAATGCTTGCTGAAAAAACAGGGTTTTCAATTGAAAAAGTAAAAGCTCTAGGAACCTTAATTTCTTCAGAAACGTATAGCTTAAGTGTGTTGGATCAAGACGTAGAGAGTTCTAAGCGTGAAGAAGGCTTTTTAGAAGTTTCAAGGCATATGGTTGTTCCAGAAGAAACAGTTTTAGAGTTGACTGATCAAGGATTACAGAAGCGATCCATTGCTGATGCAATGAAGAATGCGGGTTTATCTCAAGAAGAAAAAGAAGTGATTAACGAAATTTTCTTTAGTGATGAATCACTCTCTTTAACAAAAATAGCCTCAAAATTAGGAATAAATAGATACAAGTTTCGGCAGTTAAGAGATTCCGCTCTTTTCAAAATGAAAGACTACCTCGAGAATTAAAACTGATTAAAATAGTTTTAATTCTCTGCGTTTTCTTCTGTAAGAATTAAGTTAGAATTTAAAAATTAAATAAAAACAATTACTTGCATTTAAATAAAGGTGTTTATTTTAATCTGGTTTCCAGATAAAAGAAGGCATGAAGTTTTTTGAAAAATCTTTAGGGTTTAGTCGACTAACCATTTTTATCTGGGTTGCCTTTTGGAGTCTTTCAGCTTTCTCTGGTCCTCCAAAGCAAGAGGTCTCCTCTTTTGATGGTCAAGCTTTACTTGCTCAATTAAATCAAGACCAAGGACTTTCAACTAAAGAAATGAAAAGAGTTCATCAGTCTGTCATTAGAAAGTATGGCAGAGATGCATTGGCTCTTGCTGATCAAACGGCTAAGGCAGTCCTGGTTGAAAAACTAGGTCGCTATTTCGCAGGATTTGAAATTGCTCAAAATAAAGCAATCGAAATTTATGAAACGATTCGAGGCGAAGTTCAAGAGGATTTAGGAGAAGAAAATCTCGAAGAGATTGAGAAGCGATTTAAAGAACGAGTCAATTTAGATCAAGTGACGGTCGATCTTTCCTCTCACCCAGGGTTTCATAAACATTGGAGAGCAAAGGTGACTTTGATCTCAGGAGTTCCTGTGATCCAAGTAGGGGATGCCGATCAAAATCACGATGCTCTTTTTTACGATCAACTTCAGTTAAAGCCTGATAACCCAAAGCTTGCAAGGTATCTTAAACGTCAAACTTTTTTGAGAAACCGAGTTGTTTATCTTATTCCTTTTGCTAAAGGGAAACTCGTAGATCAAGTTCCAACGGCTTATCAGCATGCTGATGTTCTTATTGAGCAATTGGAAGTGACTGGAAAAAAACCAAAATTTTATCAAAGAGGATACTTAAAAGCCGGTTGGGACTCTTATTATCAAAAAACAAATTCAGCTAAAGTTATGCTTGGTGCTTATTCTGCAGCAGCTCAGATTGGTGGTTTGGCTCTTTTAGAAGGACTGAAAGTTTATAATGGAACCAATGGAAGTTTTGATACTGATAAATTTTTGATGCAGTCCACTCTTACCGCAGGATTTGCAATGGCCATTGGTGCGTATTCCGATATGTGGAGAAATTTTGTCAGTGAAGGTGGACCATTAAAGAGAATCGGTAAAATGTCTCTTAAAAGTGGCTTGTTTATGTACACATTTATGGTGATGGAAAAAGGAGTCACTTCAATTTTTGGGCTTCATGACCTCCATGGAGAGCTACAGTCTCAGTACGAATTTATATTTAACCAAGCCTTTATTTGGTTAAATATCTTTACTGCTAACGCAGTGAAAGACCGAGTTTATAGTATTATCCGCTACTTAAATGAAATTAAAGCAATTCCAGATTATGAAATTCCAATTCCTTGGACGAAGAAAAAGATTTCAACGGGTCGATTAAAGGCGATTGATGTTTTGTTTACGAGTATTTATTTATTGCCCTATATGATTAAAACGGCTGATGCCGTTTCTATGGGACCGAATGTAGATGTTTATGGACAATCCATTAATTTATTTTCTAAAGGAGTTTTGCTTCTTTCCCTGCCGACGATGGCTCTTTTTAGTTGGACGGCTGCTAAAGCGATTCAAGGGAGTTTAGAAAAAAGAATCAAAGGGCAACCAGGATCCGAGCGAATTATTGTTAAAGGACAAAAGTATATCAATCACATGAAAAAAAATGTGTACCGATCTTTATTGACTCTGACAGGAACTTGGCCAGTTATTTATGCAGGAAGTTTAATTATACCAGTGGTTCAATCTAAGATTATGAGATCGATGGATTCCTGGTGGGGAAGAGGTCTGACGTTTTTAACTCATAAGTTGAAAAAAACGACTCAAAGTTGTGCTGCTTTTTTTAAATACCTTCTTGAAGATTAAAGCGCAGGTTGAGAAAAAATCTTTGATTTAGTTTTTTGATGTTCTTTTGAATCAACGGATTTTTGGTTTTTATTTTGACTCATTTTGGATTGATTCCAGTATCGATCAACCGCGTGAGCAGTAATTTCGAGCATTTGATTCTCAAGTTCTAAGGCCCGTATATATTTTTTTTCATCCATTGCTTTTTCAAGTTCCAAACCTAGGTGGAGCCATTTCATTTTTTCTTCATGTGTTTGCCAAAGACTCATTTCTTTATTTAAATCAGTGTAAACCTGTTTTTGTTTAATAAATGCAAGAGCAGCTTCGTTTCCTTCTTGGACATAAGAACAAGGAACTTGGTATGACTTTATTGTGCTTTGATCTTTTACAGGGGTAAAAACCATGCATTGACTTAACTCTGAAGTCATTGCTTTACGGTTGGCCTGGATTGCTGACCAGATGAGATCCGTAATTGGATCCGGTTTTGACTCCTCTGGATGAATGAGTCTTTGTGAATAAGAAGGGGTGCATATTAAATTTAAAAGAATGCACCAAAAACTAAACTTCATAACCTATCTGTTTTGCAAAGGAGATGCCCACTAAAGTGTAATCATTTCAACAAAGTAAGAAAGATCATTTGACTGAAACATTTACACTCGAATATTTTATTGCCAGTCGCATAGGTTAAGCCCGTTCAGTTAAGGACCTGTCCATTGACAACCCAGAGCGTGTTGTTTGGATTTAATCGCTTATCAGGGTATTTTGTTTCTCTGGGTTTAGACCTGGAGTGCCTTTTTCTGGTC